>JBEBUE010000140.1:0-7226 GCA_040393485.1 Herminiimonas sp. | reverse complement strand
TACATATAGCTGGCTGGTGCTGGCAGCGATCATGGCAGCCGGTGTATTGATTCGTCACTTCTTCAACCTGCGTCATGCGGGCCGGGTATCGCTTGCTTATCCGATCGCTGGTGTCGCTTTGCTGATAGCGGTTGCCGTTGCAATTGCACCACGTCCGGCTCCCAAGGTCGCTGCGGCACCAGGTGTGGATACAGCTGCTGTTGCGGCAGCAGATTTTGCCAAGGTGCAAGAGGTTATTACCCAACGTTGCGTCAACTGCCACTCCGCCAAGCCGACGTTTGAAGGCTTCGCGACGGCACCTGCAGGCATGATGCTGCAGACACCTGAATTGATACGCCAGCATGCGGCCAGGGTTTACCAACGCACGGTACAAACCAAGGATATGCCGCTGGGTAATCTGACGCATATGACAGATGAAGAACGTAAATTGGTCGGCGCCTGGTTCGAGGCTGGCGCAAAATAGCTTGTATCGTAGTCAGATACTGAATAAAAAATATAAAGAGGAAACGTAATGAAACAGATCACCATCGATGGCTTCACCCTGACCGCGGCGCAAGTCCTGGCTGTAGCGCGTGCGCCGCACCTGCCGGTCGCACTGGCGGATTCGTCGCGCGCCGCGCTGAAGGAAAGCCGCGATTACATCGAATCCACCTGGATGCACGATGAAGCACCGATGATGTACAGCTTCAACACCGGTGTCGGCTTGCTTAAAGATACCCGTATCAAAGTCGAGCACATCGAACTGTTCCAGACCCAAATGATCAAGGCGCATTGTGCCGGTATGGGCGAGCCTTTCTCGGAAGAAGTCAGCCGCGCCACCATGCTGTTACGCGCGAATGCCTTTGCCAGCAACTACTCGGCACCACGGGTCGAAGTGGTTGATCGTTTGCTCGCATTCCTGAATGCGGGTATTCATCCGATCATGCCGCAAAAGGGTTCGGTCGGTGCTTCCGGCGACCTGGCGCCGCTGTCCTACCTGGCAGCCGCGATAGCCGGTTTTGATGAAGCTGAAGTGATGTACCAGGGGCAGCGCATGTCGGCTCCGCAAGCGATCACCAAGGCCAATATCGGTCCTGTCAAATTTGACCTGAAAGCCAAAGATGCATCGGCGCTGATCAACGGCTGTACTGCGTCACTGGCAGTAGCAGTATTGGTCGCACATGACGCACGTAATTTGCTGACCGACGCCTGCCTCTCACTGGGCCTCACGCTGGAAGCGATGCGTGCCGAAATGGCGGCCTTCGATGACCGTATCCAGCAAGCACGTCCGCATGCAGGCCAGATCAAGACGGCGGCCATCATCCGTAGCCTGTTGTCCGGCTCGACCCGTACCACGCATGAAGCACGCTCGGTGCAGTTCCCGGAAGAGCTGCGCCGTACCGACATTCCGTACACCGCACGTATCCAGGACGTTTATTCGCTGCGTTGCGCACCGCAAGTCTACGGCCCGGTGTTTGATGCACTGGATTACATCGACAACATCGTTGATAAGGAAATCAACTCGGCTACTGACAACCCGCTTATCTTCGGCAAGCAGGGCGGCGGCTTTGAGATCATCTCCGGCGGTAACTTCCACGGTCAGTACCTGGCGCAAGCGATGGACTTGCTGGCGATGGCTATCACCGACCTCGGCAGCATCTGTGAACGTCGCGTGGCACGCCTGATCGATCCGACTCTGTCATGGGGCTTGCCGCGCAACCTGATGAGTGGTGTGCGCGGTGTCAACACCGGTTATCCGGTGGTGCAATGCTCGCTCAGCTCGCTCGTTATGGAAAATCGCACCTTGTGCATGCCGGGCAGCGTAGACAGTATTCCGGCCAAGGGAAATAGCGAAGACCACGTCTCCAACTCGACCTGGTGTGCACGCAAGGCTGCAACCGTGGTGGCGAATACGCAATACATCATCGGTGTCGAGATGCTGCTGGCGGCCCAGGCGTTGACGATGACCGAAGGTCTGTTGCCGGGTGTGGTACTGGGTCAGGGCACGCAGGCAGCATATGCAGAAATCCGCAAACAGATTCCAGCCTGCCTCGATGGTGATCGTTGGTTCCATAACGACATCGCGGTAGCGCAATCGTTTGTGGTCAGTGGTTCTGTGCGCAACGCCGTAGTGAAACAGATAGGCGACTTCGTCTAAAGCTTATGGGTAGTGCCGGGGCATGTTTGGTGTCCCCTGCAGGCATAAAAAAAGAGTCACGATATCGTGACTCTTTTTTATTGCAGTGTGGTTTTTAAAAGCGATGGCGGATACCGAGCGCGAGGCTATTGCCCGTTGTTTGCTGTGTGATCTTGTCGTACATATAGACCGTGTAGATATCGGTACGTTTGGAGAGGTTGTAGTCGTAGCCGAATGATGCCGTGTTGCGTTTGAGGTCTGCACCAATGGCGGCACCGTCGCGCTTGGTATTGGCCCACGACGCCAGGATTGCACCTTGTCCCAGCGGGATACTGGTACCAAGCTGGAACGTCTTGTCGCCGAGGTCTATATCATGCGTGGATCGGCCGTACGACGCAAACAGTTTGGCCACGGAAAAATCATAGGAACCGCCGACAAACCATGCTGTCTGGCGTGCAGCAGTCATGCCGCTGGCGAACGGAATATTACCTGCCGGTTGCACATTGTTGAGCGGTTGATTCAGTGGGTTGTTGACCTTCACGTTTTGATAGTAGGCGGTCAGCGCCAGTGGGCCATTGAAATACAGCGCGTTAACGCCGACGTTGTTCTTGCCGGTTTGGCCAGCTACTTCACCGAACTGGTAATGGAGGTTGACTTTGAGGCCACCGATATCCGGTGTGGTGTAGATGACTTCATTGCTCCAGCCGGTATCGCCCGCCACCGAGTTAGTCCAGCCGGAAGCATTGAACCAGGGTACGTCCATATGCAGGATCAGTGGCGACAACTGGAAGGAATCGCCGAATGGATTGGAAATGACCGACGGCAAGAAGTTAGGCGCAAGGCCGCGGCCCAGCGTGACTTCACCAAAGCCACCGGACAAGCTCACATTGGCGTCACGCGAAAAGAAAGTTTCGTTTCCGTTGAAGCGACCTGATGCACCAGTATCGGTGCGAAAGAACGAGGTGAGCTTGAAGCCGGCTTTTAATCCCCCGCCCAGGTCTTCCGTTCCCTTGAAACCGAGCCATGAAGTACTCATGCCACCACTATTGACGGCGCTGGTGCGACTGGTATCTCCGCTGTATTTCATTGAGCCGATATAGTTGTCAACGATGCCGGTGACTTGGACGCTCGATTGTGCCATCGCCGGTAATGCGAACGCCATGCCCAGTGCGATAGCGAGTGATTGCTTTTTAAAGTCTTTTTTGTACATCTTTGTCTCCCGATTTTTATATTTTAAAAATGGTGTTGCTGCTTCTGTTCATCCGAACGGACTAACAAATATGTCCAGACGGTTATCCGTGGAACCGCCACGGCGGGTAAGGCATGTGAAAAGCTACTGAGAAAATGGATGGGTGGCGCGCCAATGGTTAGCGATGTCGATGCGGCGTGTGATCCAGACGTAGGGGTGGCCTTGTACGTAATCAAGGAAGCGCGCCAGCGCCGCCGCACGTCCGGGGCGACCAACCAGGCGGCAATGCAGGCCGACCGATAGCATCTTGGGTTGGTTCAGGCCGCGCGGATCACCTTCGGCATACAGCACATCAAAAGCGTCTTTCAGGTAGTCGAAGAATTGGGTACCCGAGTTGAAGCCTTGTGGTGCGGCGAAGCGCATATCGTTGCTGTCCAGCGTGTAGGGCACGATTAATTGCGGTGCGGTCAGCTGTTTACCGTTTGCGTCACGATGCGCGACGTTTTCCCAGTAAGGCAGGTCATCGGCATAGCTGTCGGCATCGTAAGCAAAGCCGCCATGTTCCATTACCAGCCTGCGCGTATTTGGTGAGTCGCGTCCGGTGTACCAACCGAGCGGCGCGCTGCCGGTCAATTCCCTGATGATGGAAACGGCCTCCGCCATGTGTTTACGCTCGGTTTCTTCATCGATGTTTTGATAGCTGATCCAGCGCAAGCCGTGGCAGGCGATTTCATGGCCGAGCTCACGGAAGGCGGCGACCGCATCAGGGTTACGCTGCAAGGCGCGGGCGACGCCGAAGATGGTGAGCGGTATCTTGCGCTCTTCAAACATGCGCAACAGGCGCCACAGCCCGGCCCGTGAGCCGTATTCGTAAATGGATTCCATGCTCATATGGCGGGCCGGGAAACTTTGCGCGCCTATGATTTCGGAGAGGAAGGTTTCGGAACCGGCGTCGCCATCCAGCACGCAGTTTTCTGCGCCTTCTTCATAGTTGAGGACGAATTGCACGGCGATGCGAGCCTGTCCCGGCCATTGCGCGTGCGGTGGCGTGCGACCGTAGCCGGTCATGTCGCGTGGATAGTTTGGCTTGCCCATATATTCAGCCTTTTTTAATGATGATTTGTAATCTGGCTTTACCGATGTCGGCACTGAATTATGTCTGCTGAATGTGTGGCTGATATAAGCCGGGACGTATATGGATTAAAGGCTGGCGGTATATGATCTAAACCGGAGAAGCAGTTCAATTTTGTAGCGCATAAAAAGGAGATGTAATGGGCAAGCTAAGTACGCACGTGCTGGATATTACGAAGGGGAAACCCGGTGCCGGCGTAAGAGTGGCGTTGTATACAGTGAATGAAGCGGGTAATCGGACTTTGCTTAAAACCACGGTTACCAACCAGGATGGACGCTGCGATAGCCCATTGCTGGAAGGTGCAGACATGAAGGTCGGCAACTATGCGCTGGTATTTGCTGCCGGTGATTACTTTGCCGGGCAAGGAGTCGTTGTACCGTCGCCACGCTTTGTCGATGAAGTAGTGCTGGCGTTCGGTATTGCTGATGCGACGCAGAATTATCATGTGCCGCTGGTGGTATCACCGTGGGCTTATTCGACTTATCGTGGCAGTTGAGTACGGGGGTATCGCGCGGGCTGCTTGCTGCCCGCAGTTTCAACTGCTTACATGACGCTGTATCGGTAGCCACAACACAAACTTCGTGCCGGTCTGGCCGGAGACCCAGCTGACTTTGCCATCCACCGCCATCGCGCGGCGTTGCTGGTTATGCAAACCGCGTCCGGCGACGCCGGTCAGCGCCTTCGCGACGTCAAATCCCTGACCGTTATCTTCTATGCAGACGCTGACGCCGTAATCATCCCTGAATGTGCTGACGCGGATTCTATTGGCGCGGGTGTGGCGCAGGATGTTGGCGACACTTTCCTGCACGATGCGCAATATGTGCAAGGCGCGGGAAGGATCCAGCCAGTCCAGTGTCGGCAGGTCCTGAACTTCCCACAATAAGGTGATGCCGGTACCTTCCAGCCGTGGTTCCAGACGGAAGCGCAGCGTCGCGAGCAACAGCACCAGATCTGCTTCTATCGGCTCCATCGAGTCGATGGTCAGTTTCAGGTCATCCAGGCAATCCTTCAGTATTTGCGAAATCTTGATGTCGCTGACGTTGCCATGTTCGATAGAGCGTATCGCGCTGATCAGTGATGAACCGAGGCCGTCATGCATATCCTGCATCAGGCGTTGTCGTTCATCGCTGATGGTTTGGCGCAGTGCGGCCTCACGCAGCTGGCGATGACTAACTTCCAGTTCAGCTTCGCGGATTTGCAAGCGTTTCGCCAGGTTCGCATTTGCCTGTTCAACTTCATCAATGGCGCTGATGTAACGTCTGTACATCAAGGTGCCGAATAGAGCGAAGGTGACGGCATTTGTGTAAGCACCGAGGAACCAGCCTTCGGGATTGATGAAGTTCGAATACAGCAACCAGTCCGACATGCCCAGCAAAGTGCACAGTGCGGCACAGACTGCAACCAGTATGCCGTCACGCGAACGCTGCCATGAATACACCACGCCGACGATTGAAACAACGGCGCCGAGTATCACAGCGACGCCGTAAATGATCGGTACCAGTATCGATGTACTTGGATAAAACGGCAGGATGTTGGCCAGCGTCAGTGCGCTGATGGCGACCACGATGGTGATGATGGTGCGCGTGAGCCAGGCCAGCGGTCGACCATGTAGCTGGCACAGGAACAGATGCACGATGGCGATTAGCCAGAACAGTGCATTGCTGGTGAGCCAGGCAAACCAGTCGTTGCTGATCGGCAGGTCTACGTAATAGTGCAGGTGGCCGACGAAAGAAATTACCGCGAGGTTGAAGAAAAGCAGATAGGTGATCTGGTGTCCGCGGCGGAACCAGACAAATAGTGAAAACACCCCAACCGCGAGGAAGGCGGCGCTCAGCGTCGCCGGTAACTCGCGCTGCAGCCATTGCCGCTCGTAATAGCGTCCCTTTAATGCGTCCGCCGTACCCAGCCAGAGTGACGACATGCCGACCCTGGTCTCGGCAGGATGTTCGATGCGCACCAGGATTTCCTGCAAAGGCTGATCCGGATTGCCCTGATCCAGGGTGACATAAAGGGGGGTGAACAAACTATTCCAGAGCGGCCCCTGTGTCTGTGCCCTGTGTACCAGCCTCCCGTTTGCATACAGCGCGATGGTGCCTTCGGTCTTGATACGCACGCCGTACAGCATCAGTGAAGTCGAGGGGAGTGACAGTTGATTGAGCGGGAAGCGTATCCAGGTGGTGCGGATACGCGGGGTAGTACCTGCGACTGGCTCGGCCAGTGGCAAGGCTAGCGGCAATGTGATCGGGTGCCAGGTGCCGGGCAGCGTCTTGCTGTCAAAACTTTGCGGTGGCGCTTCCAATGCGGCGGCGTCCTGCACCTGCCATTCTGCTTGCGTCAGGTGGGCGCTGGCTTGCGGTGACGCATTGCCGTCTGCAGCGAGATACCAGGCACCGACTGCGATCAGCAGGATGATGGAAAAAACGAATGTTGCGTTGGCAAAGAATCGTACGGAAGGATATCTCATGCAGCAGTTATAGGTATGCGTTGGCTGCGGTCGTGGTTGACCCTCTTACGGATTACCCTGGCTGCGGCAGCGGTCCGGCTAGCCAGCTTGCATAAATGGCTGGCGCCTATTGTACGCCTGGCGATAAATATTGCTTGTAGAACATTTGTTCTACATACAAGGCAGGCCAGGCTACCTATAGTTTTCCCGTTCTTAAAATACTTTTAGCCCATTTTGGCTGTTTTAAGGCTCGCAATTCTGCCGCGAGTACGAGCTAGGCTGGCGCTTACCAACAGGGAAAACACGAATGAAAACCAACAGGCCGCAACGCACGGTCATCAGTCTC
>JBEBUE010000139.1:0-7242 GCA_040393485.1 Herminiimonas sp. | reverse complement strand
TACCACTTATCTGGCGGGATCGCGATACTGACCAATTCATTGATTTGCGTCTGTTGCGCAAACTGCCCAGGATTGCTTTCGGCTGCGGCCTGTCGTGCATGCGTGATGATAAACAAACCACCGATAACGGTGACCGCGCATACCAACAGCGTGTAGTGAAGTTTTCTCATAGTGGGTTCTCGATTCAAAAAATGGTGTCGCAGCATCACGGCAAGGTGCTGATAATCTGTTCGCTACCTACTGTAATCTGCGGCCCGAAAGCCAAAATATTGGCATGTGCATGCCATGTTTTTTCACTACTGTCTCGGCTCATCTTTTGCTTCTTTCCCAACCATGGATTACGTTTCTTCCTCTGCAGGGAATTTTCCTCACCCAATGCGTGTACGAACTCCGGCGTAAAGATGCTGGGTTCTGTCTTGTTGTAGGCATAGCCTTCGTTCTGGATTTTATTTCCCAGATAACGCAGCGCTTCCATTCGTTTTCGTTTCAGGATTTTCTCGGTGCGTTCGGCTTGATGTTCGACAATTTCCTGGCGCGTGTTCACGTAGCCCGGCCATTCGATATCGCCCAGACGCTCGGCGATCATTTGTTTGAACATCGTCGATGTGTCGTCTGCTGTGCTTGGAAGAATGGACATGATTACCTCTGATCTGATTTACTTTGTATCCAAATCCTTATGTCTTATTCAGAACACCCGCGTATTGCACCGTCCCGCCCCTGCTTTTGACGCGTTTTAAAGCGATTTGCAACAGGGTATGAGTATCGTAGCTGCGGGCATCGGTGACTCATATAGGACAGATGCGCAAGTTCGTGTAGGAAAAGATGAAGAAATGCAAACTTCCTGCCATAAATGCGATATGTCAAAGGCCATAGAAACACGGCTGTCAACCCTCCTGTTGTCTTTTGGTAATTTCATGCGTGCCATTTATATACCGGCACGATTTCCTGTAGGCTTGTGAGTCAGGACTAACTCAATATCTCACCATGCCTAACGACGAAACACCTGTTAAGACCACTGCGGCTATCCCCAAACTTGCTATTCCCGCCCTTTCGCTGGCCGCCTTCGGTAGTGCAATTTCGCTGCGCGTAACCGATCCCTTGCTGCCACGCCTGGCTCAGGAATTCGGCATTTCCCTTGGCAATGTTTCTTACGTCATTACCGCGTTTTCTATCGCCTACGGTATTTCCCAATTATTCTTCGGCCCGGTCGGAGACCGCTTCGGCAAGTATTTTGTCGTCGCCTGTGCCTGCGTCGCCTGCGCGCTGACTTCATTGCTGTGCGCACTGGCGCCCAACTATCCGCTGTTGCTGATAGCCCGCTTCTTGGCAGGTGCCACTGCGGCGGCAATTATCCCGCTGTCGATGGCCTGGATAGGTGACGTGGTACCGTACGACGAACGGCAGCCGGTACTTGCGCAATTCCTGATTGGTCAGATTGTCGGCATTTCCGCCGGGGTTTTATTCGGCGGACTGGCCGCTGATTATTTCAGCTGGCGCGTGCCGTTTTTTGGCATTTCGTCGTGCTTCGTATTGATCAGCATCACCCTGTTTTCATACAATCGTCGCCTGCCGGCCTATGCATTGACTAAACACCGGGCAGAAGGCGCGGTGCTAAGCCGTATGATCAATGAATTCAAACAAGTCTTGTCCACGCCGTGGGCACGCGTGGTTTTGTTCACTGTGTTCCTTGAGGGCGGCTTTCTGTATGGTGCGTTTGCGTTTATCGCGACCCATCTGCACCATGTACACAATCTGTCACTGACCAATGCCGCTTCGCTGGTGATGCTGTTTGGCCTGGGTGGTTTGCTGTATGCCAGCACCTCGCGCCGCCTGGTACGCGACCTTGGCGAAAAAGGCCTAGCACGCTGGGGGTGCATCGTGATCGCAGCATCCTTCCTCACCATAGGACTGGCACCAGCCTGGTGGTGGGCAATACCCGGTTGCTTCGCTGCCGGCCTTGGCTTCTACATGCTGCACAATACCTTGCAAATCAACGCCACCCAAATGGCACCTGAACGGCGCGGTGCGGCAGTGTCCACCTTTGCATCCTGCTTTTATATGGGGCAATCGGTAGGCGTCGGTATCGCCGGTTTAATGGTCGGCTTCCTAGGAACGACAACTGTCATTTGCATAGGTGCGATCGGCGTGCTGCTGACCGGCCTCAACTTCAGTCGCCTCAGGGCCGCCAGAAACTAAAGCTGCCACGAAGTGCTGCACGAGCGATTTTCTTGCGGCAACTGTCGTTAGCGATATACTGATACTGCACACTATCGCTTATCAGGAGGCTATATGTATCGCAAAATTCTGGTCGCTTACAATGGCACACCCGAAAGCCGCTCCGCCCTGCAGGAATGTGTAAGGCTGGCCCCGACTCCTGCTACCGAAGTACATTTGTTGGTAGTTGTCAGTCCACCGCAATCCGTCGTCATCGGCGAATATGCAATGGTTTCCATGCTTGGTGTCGAAGAGGAACTCGCGGCGGAAAGACAAAAAATGGAAGATGAGCTCAAGATCGGGCTCAACCACTTGCGTGATGCCGGGCTGAATGTACAGGCGCATCTCGAAGTTGGCGAGCCGGTGCCCATGATTTCCGACCTGGTTGATAAGTTGGGCATAGAATTAGTGATCGTCGGCCATTCTCGCCAGCAATCATTGGCGATGCGCTGGTGGCGTGGCTCTACGGATGCCTTGCTGGTAGAAAAAATCCGTTGCAGCCTGCTGGTAGCCAGCGATCCGGACGAGAAGAAAGCCGTATAAGCAGGCTGCTGACACATCTTGTTACAGTCTTTACCAAATCGCTGTGGCAGCCTATGGCGCTTAAGCGTTAAATACAATCATCATCAGTGAGATTGTCATGAAAAATATTACCAAGCTTTCCCTTGCCGGCCTGATAACAGGCGTTGCCTTACTGGCGGCGGCACCGGCAATGGCGGGCGGTCATTGGTCAGTGAATGTCGGCGTCGGCCTGGGCGGCGGCGGTTATGGCGGTTACGGCTACTACGCCCCGCCACCGATGTACTATGCGCCACCCATGAATAACTATTCCAACTACTACGCACCACCAGTTGTGTATGGCAGCGCGGTACCCGTTTATCAACCGCCACCACCGGTCTATTACGCACCGCCACCTGTCGTTGTATATCGCAGCGCGCCGCGTTACTACCCCTACTATGGCCCACATTATCGTCCCGGCCCTCGTTACCACGGCCCGCACCACGGTCATCGTTAATCGTCTTTCCATTTGTACTGCGATCTTTTTATGATCGTGTGCAGATAAAAAATGGCTAGCCTGGAAAGGCTAGCCATTTTTTATTGCCGCCGCGTTTGCCGCGGTGCATTTCTTTATCATTTATCTCCAGCCACGATAGCCGTGACCATAGTAGCGTGGGCCGTAATAGCCGCGCGACCGGTACTGAAAGCCAAGGTTAATCGACGGCGTCACATAAACAGGGGCTGGTGCAACATAGACCGGCGCTGCAACGTAACCTGGTTGGGCGTAGTAGCCATCGTTATAAGGCACCACCGCACAACCACCAAGTGCGGCTAGCGCTACCAGCGAAATTGTGAGGCGTTTCGCCAAGCCTGGTGTCATTGATTTCATCACAACCACCTTTCTTCGAACCTCTTGTTAAGAGAGCATCGCAGCGTAAAGTCGATACCTGCCTGCCCTCAGTCCGATATTTATCTGGCTCGCAGGCAACCTTCCTTAGAAGGCATTCCTGCTTGAGCTGGCAGCGGCGTTATCGGGTACACCGCTGCCTGCATTAATCCTGTCCGGCCTAACGACGATAGTAATCACGGCCATATGGCTCGTAGTCCACGCGTCGCTCGTTACCCCGGTAATACTGTCCGCGATATCCATCGCGCTGGGCATATTCGTCGCGATAGTAAGGACGTTGATATACCGGAGCGGGACGATAGTATTGCTGTTGTGGCTGGTAATACGCTTGCGGTTGACGACCGTAGTAACGATCATCATGACGACCGGAAGAAGCGCTCGCACCAACTACTGCACCGAGCACGCCACCGACGATAGCGGCATCCTGTCCACCTATGCTGTTACCGATGACGGCACCCACCACCGCACCAAGTGCAGTGTTGACGCCGCGATTGTCCGCAAAGGCAGTGGTCGACACTGCAGCAGTCGCTATCAGGGCAATACCGATCAGTTTTTTATGCAACATGGTGTTTCCTTTTATCCGTCGCGGAAACCAGATTTGGTTTCAATAATCGCTACGTCATGGAATCACTATATAGATCGCCTGCGTAAAATCCACGAGGGAAATAGTCTTTTACAATTGTAAAGAAGTATGAAGACAGGCCGCTGCCACCAGACGCTGGCGTCTGGTGTTTACAGGTGTTGGGGAGGATGAAACGGGATGCCGGATGCATCGATCGCACCCCTATGATTCAGCAAGACAACAAAATCAGAGGTTTGCTTCAGAGACGATCTTCCATTGCGCGCCCTCTTTCGCCCAATACTGGCGCTTGCGCGTGACGTGTTTGCCTTTGCCTATCGTCGCCTCTTGTGTGAAAGCGGCAACAATTAATTCTTTCTGGTCTTTTTGATCCGGATAGCGGAACAGCGTAACGTCGCGCAAGCTCACGCTGATTTTGCGCGCACCCAGATTCGATTGCTGCACTTTATCCAGCCAGTTGTTCAGATTCTGTCCGCGCATCGCTTTGAAGTTGCGCGAATAGTGACGTCGCAGCAATTCCGGATCCGTCGTTTCCAGATCGGTGCGCCAGCTTTCCAGCATCTTGTTGGCAGCCAGCTTGTCTGCTTCCCAGTGCGCCTTACTAACAAACTTCAGGTCTTCACTGATGATGACAGGTGTATTACCGATCTCGACCGATGCTGACAATTCCTTCAGGTCAGGATTGGTCAGCACTACGCAACCATCGGAAGACAATGGTGGACGGCTGTAACTGTCGGATGGTGTGCCATGCAGCCAGATACCTGAACCGCTGCGACCATTGGCTTTATCCCATTCGTTCGGGTAATTGATCGGCAATGCACCCGGACCATAGAACTCAGGCAGGCGTGCCCCCGGCAAACGTGCGGTGATGTAGTACACACCCAATGGCGTCTTTTGATCGCCTTCCTTGAATTTGTTGACGCCCAGCCGGCCCTGGCTAATGTAGTAGTCGCTGGTCAACTTGAACTGGCCGTTGACGCGTTGATAAACATAGAGACGTGAGCGTTTCGCATCGACCAGCAATACATTCTTCTGGTCGTCGCGCATTTGCAGGATGGCACGTGGAATGAGTTCCGGATCCGGACGTTCACGCAAAGACTTCAGCCGCACGATGGCTTCGTCACGCAAATTATTCAGCTTGTCCGCTGGCGCATTCGGTGCCGCGCCAAAGGTTTTAATCGGACGAGTGTGCAGCAAGAGCAAGTCGCCACGCACCAGATGGCCGAGACGGAAAGTCGGATACGCCGCCACCAGTGCATCGGCTTTGGCCTGTGCATCACGCAAACGATTTGCCGCCAACGCCTTGTAAACATCGATCAGCATGATTTCAGGATCAAGGCGCGCCGGCACGCCTGGCTTGCTGCCATTGGCCAGAGCCGGCGTTGTCATAACGCTGGCGGCGACTACTACGCCTAAAGCAGCACTACTTGCCTTATATCCGATACGACGTGCGATAAATCGCAATTGTGTGCACAAACAAACCATCAGCTACCCGAACGCTCCTGCTTGATATGCCATTTATTGCCTTGTCTGGTCATGACCAGGGTTTTGCGGCTATTGGCTTTGGTACGATCAGAATCGTAAATCTGACGGAATTTTACAGTAGCCGTGTTGCCGCTGACGGTGACTTGCGGTGTTTCTATCTTCACGCTGATGCGGCCCTTATCTTCAATCCGGGCGCGACGCTCATCTGCCCAGTCTTTGCGCGATTGTCCTGCCGGCAAAACAAAGTCACTGGCGTAGGCGTTCAGATAACCCTTCACATCACGTGCGCTCCAGGCCTTGGCCCAGGCATTCACCGCGCTCATGACTTGTTCGCGCTCTGCTTCGGCCGCAGCATTCGCTTTAGCCTTGGCTTCACGCTTGGCGTCAGCTTCTGCCTTATGGGCGGCTTTTTGCGCTGCGAGTTGAGCTGCTTTTTGTTCTGCTAATTGTTCCGCCTTGTGATCCGGCTTCACTTCCGGCTTGGCTTCTACCTTAGGTGTTTCCTTGACTACCGGCTTGGGAGCTGGCTCCGGTTTCACCGGTTCCGCGCGCACGGGCGCTGGTGCCGGAGTCGGCGCTGCCGCCACTACCGCTACTTTAGGATTGGTACCGCCGGTTGTGTTGCCAACCAGGGTACGCACCATGGTCAACTTGGATTTTGCAGCGGCATTGTTGTTGTCGAGTTGCAAAGCCTTGTCATACGCCTGGCTTGCCAATTTGGCATGCACGTCGCCCAGGTTCTCATACGCAGTAGCGTAAGTCGGGTTGGTCCGTATCGCCATATCGAGCGCGGTACGCGCCTTGTCGTACTGACCACTGGACGCATACAGGACCGCCAGGTTGTTATAAGGCTCTGGCAGCGTAGGGTAATCTTCTGTCAACTTGGTGAAAATCGCGATGGCCTCTGCCGACTTGTTTTGCTCGGTCAGGATCACGCCTTTCAGGAAGCGCATCTGGGCATCACGTGGGTTCTTGTTGAGGAAAGCATCGGCTTTCGTCAACGCCTGTGTATGCTGGCCTGCACGCAATAATTGAGAAACGTCAGACAATTCATCGGCCATCGCCGAAGAAGCATAAAAACCTGCAACGAAACCGATAGAAACGAGGGCACGGCTCAACGCGTGGCGTAGGCCTGTATGAGGGTTGCGACGCGACGCAAAGAACATGGTTTTCCTTATTATGGTTATGAGGTAAATGCGCACAGCCGATATAGTACGACAAACAGCTCAGCTTCCACTATCGATTGCGACATGGAAATGTGGCTGGTTGACTACGTTATCGGGTGTTTGCGCGGGATGACGGGCAATTTCGAGGCTGAAGGCAATGTTCAGCAACATATTTACGGCTGCAAGCACAATAGATGAAGACGTCGGATACGCCAGAGGCCAATAAAAAAGGAGATACAGCATACGGCTGTATCTCCCCTCTCCCCTTAACTCTCCCTGAACTACTGGTGTGGCTTAGTATGCTTGCAGTTTGTTTTCAGCTGATTACTTGGCTGGTGTCGCTGGCAGCGCAGTCAAGGCATATGACATTTGCAGGTTAGCGACCGGTGTTA
>JBEBUE010000138.1:0-7252 GCA_040393485.1 Herminiimonas sp. | reverse complement strand
GATGAAGCCGGTTATTGCACTTGTAGGTCGACCTAACGTCGGCAAATCCACGCTATTCAACCGACTAACCCGGTCGCGTGATGCGTTGGTCGCTGACCTTCCGGGCTTGACGCGTGACCGGCATTACGGCGAAGGCCGTGTGGGCGAACGTCCGTTCCTGGTGATAGACACCGGCGGTTTCGAACCTGTTGCCAAAGAAGGCATCATGCACGAAATGGCCAAGCAGACGAAACAGGCGGTAGCGGAAGCTGACGTCGTGATTTTCATCGTCGACGGTCGTCAAGGACTGACGCCGCACGATAAAACCATTACCGATTTCCTGCGTAAATCAGGTCGTTCCGTGATGCTGGTGGTCAATAAAGCCGAAGGCATGAAGTACACGACGGTCACGGCCGACTTCTATGAGCTGGGTATGGGCGATCCCTATGTGATCTCGGCCGCGCATGGTGACGGTGTCGCTGACCTGGTTGAAGAAGCACTGAACATCGCCTTTGCGCAACGTCCACCAGAAGAAGAAACGCCCGCATCGAACGACAGAAGTATCAAACTTGCTATCGTCGGCCGTCCTAACGTGGGTAAGTCGACACTGGTTAACACCTTGCTGGGTGAAGAGCGCGTAATCGCCTTCGATTTGCCGGGCACGACCCGTGACTCTATCGAAATTCCTTTTGAGCGTGATGGCAAGCATTACACACTGATCGATACTGCCGGTATCCGTCGCCGTGGCAAGGTATTTGAAGCGATCGAGAAATTCTCGGTGGTCAAAACCCTGCAGTCGATTTCCGAAGCCAATGTCGTTTTGCTACTGCTGGATGCTCAGCAGGATATCTCCGAGCAGGACGCGCACATCGCTGGCTTTATTTTGGAGTCCGGCCGTGCGCTGGTAATCGGTGTGAATAAATGGGATGGTCTGACCACTGATCGTCGTGACGCGATCAAAATGGATCTCGAGCGTAAGCTGAATTTCCTCTCGTTTGCAAAAACACATTTTGTTTCAGCCCTAAAATCCAGTGGTATCGGTCCGATGATGAAATCTGTCGATAGCGCTTACGCGGCTGCCATGACGAACCTTTCTACGCCTAAGCTGACGCGTGCACTGATCGAAGCGGTCGAGCACCAACAGCCACGCCGCAAGGGTTCCATCCGTCCGAAGCTGCGCTATGCGCATCAGGGTGGCATGAATCCGCCGATTGTTGTCATCCACGGAAATGCGCTGGAAGCGATTGATGCAAACTACAAGCGTTTCCTGGAAAAGCATTTCCGAGAAACTTTTTCGCTTGTCGGGACTCCACTACGTATCGAGTTCCGTTCTGGCAAGAATCCTTTCTCGCGTTCGGAAAAATAAGCGATTTGGCGGAAATGCCAGAAATCGATTACATTCCAATGGTTGGAACACTTGAAAAAAAGCAAGATGCCTCAACCTCTTAAACATAACAACACACTGGAGCTGTCATGACCAACAAAGGGCAACTGTTACAAGACCCATTCCTCAATGCTTTGCGCAAAGAGCATGTTCCCGTTTCGATCTACCTCGTCAACGGTATCAAACTCCAGGGTCATATCGAATCTTTTGATCAATACGTCGTCCTTTTGCGTAATACCGTTACCCAAATGGTGTACAAACACGCAATTTCCACCGTCGTTCCTGCACGTGCCGTGAACCTGAGCCTTGAATCAGAAGCTGAATAATTTATACGTCACCCAGTCGTGGGCGCAGTACTAATATGCGCGCAGTACTGGTAGGCCTTGATTTTGGCAAAGGCGATTTCGCTGCAAGCCTCGAAGAACTTTCCCTTCTTTCCAGATCGGCAGGTGCCGATCCGATCATGACGATCACTGGCAAGCGCTCCAGTCCGGACGCTGCCTTGTTTGTCGGCTCGGGCAAAGCAAACGAAATCGCTGATGCGGTCGTTGACCACGAGCTTGATATTGTCATTTTCAATCATGCTCTGTCACCGGCGCAGCAGCGCAACCTGGAGCGTCATCTCAAGGTGCGCGTAGTGGATCGCACCAGCCTGATCCTGGATATTTTTGCGCAAAGGGCGCAAAGCCACGAAGGTAAGGTGCAGGTGGAATTGGCACAGTTGCAACATCTGGCGACGCGCCTGATACGCGGCTGGACTCACCTGGAGCGGCAAAAGGGCGGTATTGGCCTGCGCGGACCGGGTGAAACCCAGCTAGAAACGGATAGACGCTTATTGGGTGTACGGGTCAAGGCCTTGCGTGCCAAGCTGGACAAGTTGCATAAGCAGCACGCTACGCAGCGTCGTGCGCGTGGCCGTAATAATGCATTTTCAGTTTCGCTGGTCGGTTATACCAATGCCGGGAAATCGACCTTGTTTAACGCTGTGGCTAAAACCAGGGTACTGGCAGCCGATCAGTTGTTTGCGACGCTGGATACGACTTCGCGTCGGATTTATTTGGGTGAAGCCGGGAATGTCGTCATTTCCGATACGGTTGGCTTCATCCGCGAATTGCCGCATCAATTGGTTGCCGCTTTTCGCGCTACGCTGGAAGAAACCATCCATGCGGACTTGCTGTTGCACGTAGTCGATGGTGCCAGCCCGGTCCGGATGGAGCAGATAGAGCAGGTGAATATGGTTTTGCGTGAAATCGGCGCCGATCATATCCCGCAGATTCTGGTTTGGAACAAGATTGACGCTGCTGGTCTGGAACCTGCTTTGGAGCGTGATGAATATGATAAAATTCGTCGTGTTTTTATTAGTGCCCAGACTGGAAGCGGATTGGATCTATTGCGAGAAGCGATAGCCGAATGCGCGCAGGAGCGCGCCGCTGGATTAGAAGATGTATCACTAGTTGCATCTGACGACGTCAACGTATAAGTATTTACTTGGCCTTCCAACCCATTATTTTTCAGCCCGGACCGCAAAAGAATGCTCGTTTCCCTACTTAAAAAATTTGGTTTGAAGTTTTCGCTCAATGATCCTCGCTGGGGTCGTGGGTCGGATGACAATAATAAAAATCAGGATAACAAGCGCCCGAATGACGGTCCGCCTGATCTCGATCAATTGTGGCGTGATTTTAATCAGCGCCTGAGTAATATCTTCGGTAACCGGAAAAATGGCGGCGGCGGTAACGGCGGCGATTCTTCTGGTGGTGGCATGGGCGGCTTCAAGCCGGACATGCGCGGTGCCGGTATAGGTGCTGCCATCATTGCTGCCATCGTCGCATTCCTGTGGCTGGTCAGCGGTTTCTTCATCGTGCAGGAAGGTCAGACCGGTGTGGTCATGACTTTCGGCAAATACAGCCACATGACGCCTGCCGGTTTTAACTGGCGCTGGCCAACTCCTATCCAAAGCCATGAAATCGTCAACGTATCGCAAGTGCGTACGGTCGAAGTCGGCTATCGCGGTAACGTCAAGAACAAGCAGCAACAGGAATCGCTGATGCTGACTGAAGATGAAAACATCATCGACATCCAGTTCGCAGTGCAATACACATTGAAAAATGCGTCCGATTGGGTATTCAACAATCGCGAACAAGAGGAAATGGTCAAGCAAGTTGCTGAGACCGCGATTCGTGAAGTAGTCGGCCGCAGCAAGATGGATTTCGTCCTGTATGAAGGTCGTGAAAAGATCGCATTCGACAGTAGCCAGTTGATGCAGCAAATCGTTGATCGCTACAAGTCGGGCGTACAGATCACCAACGTCACGATGCAGGGCGTACAACCACCTGAACAAGTACAGGCAGCGTTTGATGATGCGGTCAAGGCAGGACAGGATCGTGAGCGTCAAAAGAATGAAGGCCAGGCATACGCGAATGACGTGATCCCACGTGCACGCGGTGCGGCTTCGCGTTTGCTGCAGGAATCGGAAGCATATCGTTCCAGCGTGACCGCTAACGCTCAGGGTGAAGCGTCGCGCTTCAAACAGGTTTTGGTTGAGTATCAAAAAGCGCCTGCCGTTACCCGGGATCGTATGTATCTCGAAACGATGCAGAAAATTTTCTCTAGCACTACTAAGGTTATGGTCGATTCAAAAGGTAATAACAGCCTGATTTATTTGCCGCTTGATAAGTTGATTTCCCAGTCTGCGGCGCCTGCCGGTGCGGCAGCGGAAGTCGGTGCAATCAGACCACCTGCTACTTCGTCTACCAGTGCGCCGGATACGACGGCACTGGAGGCGCAGGAGTCCCGCGCCAGAGAGAGCCGTAGCTCGCGTGATCGGGAGGTACGATAATGAATCGCCTGATCTCTTATGTCATCGTCGCGGTCATCGGCTTCATCGCTTTATCGTCGACCCTGTTTGTGGTTGATCAACGCCAGTACGCGATTGTGTTTGCACTGGGTGAAGTAAAGACTGTTATCAGTGAACCTGGCTTGCACTTCAAATTACCGCCACCATTCCAGAACGTCGTATTCCTGGACAAGCGCATCCTGACTCTGGATACACCGGATGCAGATCGTTTCATCACGGCTGAAAAGAAAAACATTCTGGTTGATGCCTTCGTTAAATGGCGCATCGTTGATCCGCGTCTGTACTTCGTCAGCTTTAGTGGTGACGAACGCAGTGCACAGAACCGGATGGCGCAAATCGTCAAGGCTTCGCTGAACGAAGAAATCACCAAGCGCACTGTGCGTGAAGTGATTTCCGGTGAGCGCGGCAAGGTCATGGACGGCATCCAAAAGAAAGTCACCGAAGAAGCGAAACAGATCGGCGTTGAAATCGTTGATGTCCGCCTCAAGCGTGTTGACTACGTTGAACAGATCAATAACTCGGTGTTTGACCGTATGAAGTCTGAGCGTGCACGTGTCGCGAACGAATTGCGTTCGACTGGTGCGGCGGAATCTGAAAAGATTCGTGCGGATGCCGACAGACAGCGTACCGTTATCCTGGCTGAAGCCTACCGTGATGCTGAACAGATCCGTGGTGAAGGCGATGCCAAGGCATCGCAAATCTACGCACAGGCATTTGGTCAAAGCCCAGAGTTCTATAAGTTTTACCGTAGCCTCGAAGCGTATCGTGCCAGCTTTAAAACACGTAACGATATGCTTGTGATCGATCCTAACTCCGAGTTCTTCAAGTATTTTAAAAACCCGGCGTCGAGCGGAGCGGGCGCGAAAAAATAAGCCTGTAAGGCTTGTTAATGAAGTACGCATATTTGCATGAAGTGATCAGCCATCACTTCATGCAGTTTCTTTTTTGTGGCGGCTATATGCATAAACGCAAATAAATTAAGTTCCTGGCAGAAATAATCCGCGTGCGGATTTCATTTGCCTCTTGCCTAGCTGATATAAGCCTGCCGTACGCTGTATCCCAATTTCCTTTTTCTGACTTTTTCGTTTCCCGTCATGCCAAACTGGCTGCTGCCTGAAAATATTGCTGATGTTTTGCCGTCTGAAGCGCGCAAAATTGAAGAACTACGTCGTGTCATTCTCGACAACTTCCACCTTTACGGGTACGAACTTGTCATGCCGCCTATGCTTGAGTATCTGGACTCTTTGCTGGCCGGTGCCGGGCATGACATGGATTTGCGTACCTTTAAGCTGGTCGACCAATTGTCCGGTCGCACGCTGGGCCTGCGCGCAGACATGACTACCCAGGTAGCACGTATAGATGCGCATTTGCTCAACCGTGCTTCAGTGACGCGCCTGTGTTATTCCGGCAGTGTCTTGCATACCCGTCCTAACGGTTTGCACGCTACCCGCGAGCCTTTGCAGATCGGCGCCGAAATATACGGCCATGCAGGGCTGGAAGCGGATGCGGAAATCCAAGAATTGGCGCTGGCCTCGCTGGCTTTGGCTGGTTTTACCCAGGTAAGGTTGGATTTGTGTCACGTCGGCGTGTTGCGGGCGATCATCGAAAATGACGCAAATGCGCAAAAAGACGAGTCAGCACTGTATACTTTGCTCCGCGCTAAAGATGTTCCGGCGTTGCAGGAAATAACGGCTGCTTACGGCGATGAGTCGCGTCGAGCCTTGCTCGCTCTGCCTAGCCTGTACGGTGATGTGACGGTACTGGCGCGTGCGCGCAAGGAATTGCCGGCTTTGCCGGGTATTACCAAGGCACTGGATGAATTGGCAGCATTGGCCAGCCTCGCGGGCGAAGCGAACGTGACGATAGATCTGGCCGACCTCGGCGGCTATCAATACGAGAGTGGCGCGATGTTTGCGATTTATGTGCCGGGCTTGCCGAATGCAGTTGCGCGCGGTGGTCGTTACGATCACGTCGGCGAAGCATTTGGACGTGCGCGTCCGGCGACTGGTTTCTCTATGGATTTACGCGAACTGGCGCGCTTATTGCCAGTAGCGGAGCGCAAGCGCGCAATTCGTGCACCTTGGGGCCGCGAGGCAGCATTGCGCACCAAGATAGTTGCACTGCGCAAAGCAGGGGAAGTAGTGATACAAAGCTTGCCCGGCTATGAAAATGATCAGGACGAGTTTGAGTGCGACCGCGTACTCGTACTTGAAGATGGAAACTGGATTATCAAAAATTTAGGTTAAGTGATGTCAACAAAAAGCATGGCAAAAAACGTTGTAGTTGTCGGTACCCAATGGGGCGATGAAGGTAAGGGCAAGATCGTCGATTGGCTGACAGATCACGCGCAAGGTGTAGTGCGCTTCCAGGGCGGCCATAACGCCGGCCACACACTGGTGATCGGCGGTCATAAGACCGCATTGCAACTGATCCCTTCCGGCATCATGCGCGAAGGCGTTGCGTGCTACATCGGTAACGGCGTAGTCTTGTCGGTGCCTGACGTATTGCGTGAAATCGACAAGCTGGCAGCAATTGGTGTGGAAGTACCATCGCGTCTGAAGATTTCGGAAGCCTGTCCTATTATCCTGCCGTACCACACAGCACTCGACGTGGCACGTGAAGTCGCACGCGGCGATGCAAAAATCGGCACCACTGGTAAAGGTATCGGCCCTGCATATGAAGACAAAGTCGCACGTCGCGCTATCCGCGCTGCTGACTTGCTGAACGAAAAACGTTTCGCGGAAAAACTGCTGGAAAACCTCGATTACCACAACTTCGTGTTGTCGCATTACCTCAAGGTTCCGGCTATCGACTATCAAAAAACCCTGGATGATGCGCTGGCTGATGTGCCACGCCTGAAACCTATGGTTGGTGATGTATCGAGCGCACTGTATGCAGCGTATAACGCCGGTGCCAACCTCTTGTTCGAAGGCGCGCAAGGCAGTTTGCTCGACGTTGACCACGGTACTTATCCATACGTCACTTCGAGTAACTGTGTGGCAGGTAATGCTTCTACCGGTTCCGGCGTTGGTCCT
>JBEBUE010000137.1:0-7297 GCA_040393485.1 Herminiimonas sp. | reverse complement strand
ATGCTGGAAGCAGATGATCGCGTCGCGGCAGTGTATTACCCAGGTTTGAAGTCTCATCCACAGCACGCGATCTCGACTGAGTTGTTCCGTGCATATGGCAGCCTGTTCAGCTTCGAACTGAAGGATGGCATAGACTGCTTCGATTACCTGAACCGCCTGCAATTGGGTGTGTCGGCCAGCAATCTGGGTGATACCCGCACGCTGGTGATTCCGGTCGCGCACACCATTTTCTATGAAATGGGTGCCGAGCGTCGTGCCAGCATGGGGATTGCGGAATCGCTGATTCGGGTCTCGATAGGTATTGAGGATACCGCTGACCTGGTGGAAGATTTCCGCCAGGCGCTGGATGCCTGATTGTGTCAGTAGTTAAGGCAGCAGGGTTTTAGCTGCCAGCGCATCCAGCACCTTGGTGCTGGGCTGCGGCACGAAAGTTTGCAGCCGTATCATGAGTGCGAGCGGCGTCGTTTCATGCATCATCAATGAGGCTTGATTGTCTTTTACAAAACCCTGCGCTACCTGGTTTTGCAGGAAGGCGATCAGCCCGTCATAAAATCCATCGACATTGAGTACACCTATCGGCTTTTGATGAAAGCCGAGTTGCGACCATGTCAGGATTTCAAATAACTCCTCCAGTGTGCCTATGCCACCCGGCATGGCGACGAAGCCATCCGATAGCTCCGCCATCAATGCCTTACGCTCGTGCATGTCCTTGACCACGTGTAAATGCGTGAGTTCTTTGTGGCCGACTTCTTTATCCATTAAGGCTTGCGGGATCACGCCAGTGGCTTTGCCACCCAGGCGCAGGATTTCATTTGCAATGACGCCCATTAAGCCCACATTGCCACCGCCATAGACTAGTGCGATCTGGCGATCGACCATTTCTTTTGCCAGTGCGCGCGCGGCTTCTGCATAAATCGGTTTGGCGCCATAAGACGAACCGCAGTAAACACAAAGAGATTTCATTTTCGGAACAGGGAGACGATGATTGGGGAGGCTGATGTTATAAGAAAGGGTTTGCGTCAGACGCAAACCCTGTGGTGCTGAGACTAAGATTCCCTACCTGCCTTAAGCTGTTTTTACTGCCGCTTTGCGCGCTGCTGGCTTTTTCGCCGCTGCTTTTTTTGCAGGGCTTTTTTTAGCCGCAGGTTTGGCCGTTACTTTTTTCGCTACGGCTTTCTTCGCCACGGTTTTCTTGGCGGCGACTTTTTTACCCGCTGCTTTTTTTGCTGCCGGTTTCTTTACGCCTACGGCAGCTGCGCCTTTTTTGGTCAAGGTATCGATGCGTTTATGCAGCGCTTCGAGCTCTTTTTTGGTGGAAATGCCAAAGTGATTGAGTGAGTTGGCGACCGTGTTTTCGATCAACTGTTCCAGTTTGTCCCAGGAGCTCGACGCCTGCTTACCGACGTTATTGCTGAGTCTGAGCAAGCCATCGGAGACATCTGCAGCTTTGCTTTCGGCGATCTTGCGTGTGCGCTTTTGCAGGCTGCTCCCTTTCTTGGCCAGCTTGGCGAGTACGCGTTCACCTTCTTGCTGGGTTTTGGCGAATGCCTCCAGGCCTGCCTGCCAGATTTGCTGGGCTGAGGCGTGTACGCCATCGCTCAATTGCTTGCTTCCTGATTTGGTTGTTTTTTTCAGTTTCTTTACCATGTGACTCTCCGCTTTTTGGTTAAACAAAAATGCCCGTACAGGCATGACACGTCAATCAAGATGAATACTGAAGTTACGACTCATTCTACATATGCATTGACCATAAGGAATCAACAAGATTCACTTTTAATATCAAATAGCGACGGCGAGAAGAGCAGAGACGCATATCTGCACGATGACAGACAGTGGATTTATTTGATTTTGCTGAGCTGGATCAGCTTGGTACCTGCTATGCGGTCATGCAGGAATTGCCGGCTGGGATGCACATAGGCTGCGAGCGCCCATGCTGCGATATTAGCGCCGACGATAGCAACCGACATCCATGCCTTGGCGTCCAGCGCCCAGGCTATTGCGAGGCCAGGCAGGAACCACAGCCAGGCAAGGAAGTAGCGCACGATCGCATGTTTGACGCTCAATGTTTGGTTTTCAGCTGTCACCAGGCGTATGCGCCAGGTTTTCATCGGCAGGGTCTGGCCGCTGTGTATCCAGAACCAGACGAAGTAGACACCGACGACGACGAACAGCCAGTATTGCAAAGCATGGCGCAGGTAGAGGGCATTACGTTGCTGAAAAATCGTCGAGAACAACAAGCCGGCAATGGCGATTACACCGAAGAGCAATACCCCTTCATAAATCATTGTAGTCAGGCGGCGTTTGATCGTAGGCGTATCAGAGCTATTCAATGACATAGGGCAGGAGCGGTAGTTTTATTGCGATTGTACCGCAGGCGTTGTGGCCGGCACTGCTGTCGGTGGAGGTAATGAGGGTTGTATCGCTTCCTGACGCGGCACCGGCTGTTTGGCAGGGACTGGTTTGGCAGGCTTTACCTGCGCAGGATTTTGTCCATTGCTGAGGCCTTGCGCATTACTCAGGCGCGGCGGATTAACGATGCGCTTGGGTGGTGGCAAGGTTTCAGCCAATTGCTTTTTCTTTTCGTCAGGCAGCTGTTGATACTCTTCCCACTGCTTGGCTTTTTGTTCTGCATTTAGTTTTTTTGCGCGATTATAGTTTTCGCGCGCCAGGCGTCTTTGGTCTGGTGTCAGCTTGACCCAGTCGCGCATGCGCTCTTGCATGCGCTCCTGCTCAGGAGGTGTCATGCTGGCAAAACGATTAGCCAGTTCCAGCCATTTTTCCTTGCGAAAGGAATCCAGCTTGTGCCAATCACCAGCCAATGGCGCGAGCGCTTGCTTTTGTGCCGGGCTAAGCTTGTTCCACTCTGATTTGCTATTGCTGCCGGTTTTGCTGGCCGAGGCTGGGCTGGTCTTGGCGATGGGTTTGCTCGCAAGCGGTGCGCCGGAAGGCGCTGGCGTCGGCGCGCTGGCCGGCGCTGCTTGCGTTGCACTGGTATATGCAAGGGACAAGGCGAAGAGGGTACTAGTGATTTTCCCTAGTGCAGATGTATTTAGGGAGAAAATCCATGCCTTCATGCCTATTTGTCCCCTTTTGCTAAAAATGCATCAAAACCATGATCCAGGTAGGCGGATATAGGCAAATCATCAGTTAGCACTTCGGCATCAATGGATGCGGAATCCATGATTTGCTGATGTTGCTCAAACTGATAGATGGCAAACAGGCCGAAAACCAGGGCGGCCAGTGGTACAGCCATGCCCATGCGCCCCAGCCACGCCCAGCGATTACCGGACGAAGAGCCCGCGCCGCCATAGGAGGCGAATGCTGGCTGTGTGGCCAAAACGGGGGAGGTAACGGATTGTTTCTTGCGGGATAGTGCGATTTTGCGCGCAGATGCCAGGCGTTCGGCGGTATTTGCCGAAACCTTGTTGGCGCTTTCATCCAGCGCGTGGCTCAACTTGTAAGCGAGATCCAGTTCTTTGGTTTTCATAGATAAATTCCTTTGGCTTTGAGCGCCTGAGCCAAGGCATGCGTTGCACGAGAACAGTGCGTTTTTACACTTCCTTCAGAGCATCCCATTACGGCGGCAGTTTCTGCCACGTTCAGATCCTGCCAATAACGCATCAGGAAGGCTTCTCGTTGACGTGATGGGAGATTTTGTACTTCGTGCTCTATGAATTCGAGAATTTGCTTGCGTTCCAGCTTGACCAGGCCGGTTTCGGAGCCGAAGCTACCTTCCTCTGCCTCTATCATATCCATCGCATCGAAATTTTCCTGATCGTCCTGTTTGTTGCCAAAACTGGAAAACAGGCTGATCCACGAGGTGCGGACCTTTTCACGTCGGAAGTAATCGCGGATGGTGTTTTGCAATATACGCTGGAACAGCATGGGCAGTTCGGGAGCAGGCTTGTCGCCGTATTTCTCTGCGAGCTTGATCATGGCGTCCTGAACGATGTCCAGTGCTGCCTCTTCCTTGCGAACTGCGTACACCGCCTGTTTGAAAGCGCGGCGCTCGACATCTTCGAGAAAGTCGGAAAGTTCTTTATCAGTTGCCATTGGATGCAGCGCATTCGATTGAACGCTGCCTAGGGTGTTTCGGGATGAGATGTCTCAACAATTTGACAATCACGTTTTTAAACTGCAGGCATGCTAGCAAAAAAGCCCCATTTGTGGGTGTTTTTTGCGCAAAATCGTTGATTTCACTCAGCCTTCCAGCGATTTAGCTTGACCAATATTGTGCAACGCAGTAACGTATCGTTCCCCTTACCATCTCAAAGGGTACCCATGGTCTTTCCGCATATTGCGCATGATGCAATCTTGTTGAGAGACGCGCTTCAAAAATTTGAAAGCTGTTTGCTCTAACCCGCGCCACAAGCGCGAGAAATCCGTCATTACCCCAGAACCTCTGGCTGAACGAGTCGCGTTAAGCGTCTTTTTGAAACACATACACACATGTGTGACGAATCGGCGTGACCGCACAAAAAAGGGATGCCTCAGCACTGGAGTATTAAGCGGTTTCATTAGGAGAGAGCATCCGATCAATTTCCAATGGACCTTGAAAGGACGTTAGCATGACCACTGAAACAAGTACTACCAGCAATAATAAAATCGGCGAAGAATTAACCGGCGCCGAGATCGTTGTCCGTTGCCTGGCCGAAGAAGGTGTTGAACATGTGTTCGGCTATCCTGGCGGCGCAGTGCTGTACATCTACGACGCGATTTTCAATCACAGCAAATTCCAGCATATCCTGGTGCGCCACGAACAGGCCGCCGTACATGCTGCTGACGCATATTCCCGCAGCTCCAATAAAGTCGGCGTTTGCCTGGTGACCTCTGGTCCGGGCGTTACCAATGCCGTTACCGGTTTGGCGACTGCGTATATGGACTCAATCCCGATGATCGTCATTTCCGGTCAGGTGCCTTCGCACGCGATCGGTCTGGATGCATTCCAGGAATGCGATACCGTCGGTATTACGCGTCCATGCGTGAAACACAATTTCCTCGTCAAGGATGTCAAAGATCTGGCAGCGACCATGAAGAAAGCTTTCTTCATTGCTACCACCGGCCGTCCAGGTCCGGTGCTGATCGACATCCCTAAAGACATCACGATGCACAAGTGCGTGTTCGAGTACCCGCAAGAAGTCGAAATGCGCTCGTACAAACCGGTAGATAAAGGCCATTCCGGTCAAATCCGCAAAGCTGTGCAACTCTTGCTGCAAGCAGAACGTCCGATGATTTATACCGGCGGCGGTGTGATCCTGGCGAATGCTTCGGAAGAACTGAATCGTCTGGTTGATCGTCTCGGCTATCCATGCACCAACACCCTGATGGGTCTCGGTGCATACAAAGCCTCGAGCGATAAATTCGTTGGTATGCCAGGTA
The DNA here is from genome assembly GCA_040393485.1 of Herminiimonas sp. GTDB lineage: Bacteria > Pseudomonadota > Gammaproteobacteria > Burkholderiales > Burkholderiaceae_D > Oxalicibacterium. The sequence continues at coordinate 1,918 of JBEBUE010000137.1, read as the reverse complement.
TGCACGGCACCTACGAAGCCAACATGGCGATGCAGCACTCGGACGTGATGATTGCGATCGGCGCGCGCTTCGATGACCGCGTGATCGGCAACCCTAAACATTTCTCAGCAACCCCGCGCAAGATTATTCATATCGACATCGATCCATCGTCGATTTCGAAGCGCGTCAAGGTTGATATTCCTATTGTCGGCAACGTCAAGGAAGTACTGGTTGAATTGCTGGCGCAATTGGATGCGGCAGATGCCAAGCCGAACACCGTTGCGCTGTCCGCATGGTGGAAGCAGATCAATGAATGGCGTAAGCGTGATTGCCTGAAGTTTGCTGAATCGACCGAAGTCATCAAGCCACAATCGGTGATCCAGAAAGTTTGGGAAGTCACCAAGGGCGATGCTTTCATTACTTCTGACGTTGGCCAGCATCAAATGTGGGCAGCGCAGTACTACCCGTTTGATAAGCCACGTCGCTGGATCAACTCCGGTGGTTTGGGCACCATGGGTGTGGGCTTGCCATACGCGATGGGCGTACAGAAGGCGAATCCGGATGCAACCGTCGCCTGTATCACTGGCGAAGCATCGATCCAGATGTGTATCCAGGAATTGGCGACCTGCAAGCAATATCACCTGACACCAAAGATTATCCTGTTGAACAACCGCTTCCTCGGTATGGTTCGTCAGTGGCAACAACTGGAATACGGTTCGCGTTATTCCGAGTCCTACATGGATTCCCTGCCAGACTTTAACAAGCTGGTTGAGTCTTATGGTCACGTCGGTATGAAGATCGAAAATCCGGCTGATGTCGATGGCGCATTGAAAGAAGCGTTCGGCATGAAAGACCGTTTGGTATTCATGAATTTCATTACTGATCAAACCGAAAACGTCTGGCCTATGGTCAAGGCAGGTCAGGGCTTGACTGAAATGCTGCTGGGTTCGGAGGATCTGTGATGCGACATATCATTTCTGTTTTGCTGGAAAATGAAGCGGGTGCCCTGTCACGCGTAGTGGGCTTGTTCTCTGCGCGCGGTTACAACATTGAAACCCTGACCGTGGCGCCGACCGAAGATGCAACCTTGTCGCGCATGACGATCGTCACCAGCGGCTCGGATGAGGTGATTGAACAGATCACCAAGCATTTGAACCGTTTGATCGAAGTGGTCAAAGTGGTCGATTTGACCGAAGGTGCGTTTATCGAACGTGAGCTGATGCTCATCAAGATCCGCGCGGTCGGTAAAGAACGTGAAGAAATGAAACGAACAGCGGATATTTTCCGTGGTCGTATCATCGACGTCACGGACAAGACTTACACGATTGAGTTGACAGGTAATAAAACCAAACTCGACGCGTTTATCGAGTCCATCGATCGCACGGCGATTCTGGAAACTGTCCGTACCGGCAGCTCCGGCATTGGTCGCGGCGAGCGCATACTCAAAGTTTAATGTAGTTCATATATTCACACCAACAACACCATTTAGGAACATCATGAAAGTTTTCTACGATAAAGATTGTGATCTGTCGCTGATCAAAGGTAAAAACGTTGCCATCATCGGTTACGGTTCGCAAGGCCATGCACACGCACAAAACCTGAACGATTCCGGCTGCAAAGTCACAGTCGGTCTGCGTAAAGGCGGCGCTTCATGGGACAAAGTTAAAAATGCAGGTTTGAATGTTGCTGAAGTCAACGACGCTGTTAAAGCGGCTGACGTCATCATGATCTTGCTGCCGGACGAAAACATCGCTCAGGTTTACAACGAAAACGTTGCTCCACACGCCAAGCAAGGTGCTGTGCTGGCATTCGCGCACGGCTTCAACGTGCATTACGGTCAAGTCGTGCCACGCGCTGACCTGGACGTGATCATGGTTGCGCCAAAAGCACCAGGCCACACCGTACGCGGTACTTACTCGCAAGGCGGCGGCGTGCCTCA
>JBEBUE010000136.1:0-7342 GCA_040393485.1 Herminiimonas sp. | reverse complement strand
TCACGCCTTCGCGCGCGCGCATCCAGTTGAAGTTACCTTTAACTGTGTTGATCTCGCCGTTGTGCGCCAGCAGGCGGTACGGGTGAGCCAATGGCCATTCAGGGAAGGTGTTGGTCGAGAAGCGTTGATGCACCAGCGCCAGCGCGGTCACGCAGCGTGGGTCTTGCAAGTCTTTATAGTATTGACCGACCTGATCAGCCAGCAACAGGCCTTTATAGACAACAGTACGCGCCGACATCGACGGTACGAAGAATTCCTGACCATGCAGCAGGTGCAGGGCCTGAATCGCGTGGCCGGATGCTTTACGGATTACATACAGTTTGCGTTCCAGCGCGTCGGTCACCATGATGTCCTGGCCACGACCAATGAAAATCTGGCGGATCACAGGCTCTTTTTCACGCACGGTCGGCGACATCGGCATATCTCTGTCGACCAGCACATCACGCCAGCCCAGCACGACCTGGCCTTCAGCCAGAACCGAGCGTTCCAATTCTTGTTCGCAGGCGATGCGGGACGCATTTTCTTTCGGCAGGAAGACCATGCCAACGCCGTATTCGCCTGCTGGTGGCAGGGTGACGCCTTGCTTGGCCATTTCTTCACGGTAGTACTGGTCCGGGATCTGGATCAAGATACCGGCACCGTCGCCCATCAGTTTGTCGGCACCGACAGCGCCGCGATGGTCGATATTTTTGAGGATGAGCAAACCTTGCTCAACAATAGAATGGCTCTTCTTGCCTTTGATGTGGGCGACAAAACCTACGCCACAAGCATCATGTTCATTAGCCGGATCGTACAAACCTTGCGCATGCATAGCCTTCTCCACTACTTTTCAATGAGCCTGAAGGATAGTGCAGCGCAATGCGAAATTCAACCTCAACAAATAGGGTCAGTGTCAATTAAATTTTCCCTACTTGAAAGTCAAATTTTAATTGGGGACAGAGTAATTCATTTTTGCACCAAAATGGTTCAAAAGCAGCATGAAATCAAGACTCTTTGGTGCGCGGCTCCACAGGCTGACGGGGCGGCCTGCCGCGCTTGACCTGCCGGATTCGGCGCTGAGTTTGTTTCTCCAATGACAACTTATACTGCTCACTTCCCAAAGCCCACCCCTTTAAAGTTGCATCACTGACCACTGCCACCTCATCCGCACTCAGGCCTTGCTCTATTAATGCCTTGTACGCCGCCTCCCGCTCAAACGGCGTATTGCCCAAAGCCCAATACAAGGGATGGTCGGTAATGACCGGGTCAGATTTAAGGCCGATATGGTGCGGATAGCTGGACCAGGGGTAATCACTGGCGGCGACGACCAGGCCGCTGCGTACCGGGTTGGTTTCTATATAACGACAACAAGTCGTCAGATAACGCTCGGCATCCACCACCGTTGCCCTGTAGCGCCCCTGCCACAAAGTGCCGCTGCGCGCATATTTGCGGTTGAAGTAAGGCACGTAATAACGCCCCAGCCATTGCATCATGCGCGACAAACCGTCCTGATCGACCGGAGTCGCCAGCAAATGCAAGTGATCCGGCATTAATACATAAGCATGGATGGCCACCTTGAATTGCTTGGCTGCTTCACGCAAGCGCGTGAGGAATTCAAGGTAATCGGCGGTATCGCGGAAGACCGACTGGCCGTCGTTACCGCGTTGAATAATGTGATGGGGCTGATTGGGAACAACCAGTCTGGGAAGTCGGGCCATGGCTTTGCACTCAAGTTGATTTAACGCATATTAAATCAACTCTGACCCCAATTACAGTGTTTCTATCGTCAGCCTGGTCCTACCACCATTAGCGCATGGTGCGCGTCCAGGCCGGCTCGTCGTTTTTATTGCGATAGCTAATGGCTTTCACCACCAGTGCACGCAACTCATCCATTAAGACCACCTCCTGCTGCGAAATCTTCGCAGGGGGCAAGGCTGCATCCCAATCGCCGTACATGAAACCGACCGGATGGAAATTCAACATCAGGGGCAAAATGACGAAACTGCGTGCGGTCGACAGCTCATCGCGCCACCAGCGCGGCAATTTGCTGATGAAACCCGGTGCCTGCGCATCTTCGACAAAAATCATTTTGTCATTCGCCAGCGCGGCATGAAATACGTCTGGCTGATACGCATCCTTGAAGCTCAGGCGCAATAGCATTTCTTCCGTGCATTCACCAAAACACATGCGCGCGACATATTTGCCTTCTTCATGATTGCGCAGGAAGGCAACCGCACGACTCAAACCCAAGCCCTGATAAACCGTTTCCAGCGCCACCGTCATCACCTGGCCAGTGCTGGCAGTCGCCACTTCGTCATGCATATCGCCGACGCCGCGCTTGAGGATATTGATCGAATCTGCAGGCTTCCCCAGCGGCAAGGACATTTGCGCTTCCGGCTCATCGGCTGGCTTGCCATTGTGCGCCAGGGTTTCATCCTCCGAAGCCTTTTGCGCAGCATCCACTGCAGAGAGCACGACGGCTGAATCCAGTCCCAGCATCTCGGCATAATTTTCCGCGATCTCGGCCAGGTCACCTTCGGTATGCGTAGCATCATCCTCACACAAGACGCCGGCACAACGCGTAGACATCGTAGAGACTGCTGCCAGCCATTCCGAATGTTCAAGCGGCTCATGGGTAGCATCTGTATCGATGCGCGGCGGCATTTCCTTCAGGCTGGCAACCAGCCCACTAGGCAAGCCCCACCGTTTGCCTATCAAACGACCAATTTCATCCAACTCCAGGCCCAGCACGTCATGCGCTGCTTCGTTTTCTGAAATATCGTTGCTGATGGCACGTTGCTGCACTTCCGCCCACTGTTCCGGCAAATAGAAGGACACCATCAGGCGACCCAACGAATGCAGGATGGAACACACGACCACTTCTTCGGTATCACGCCGCGTAGTCGAAGAGGCTACCTGGCGCGCGATCTGCCCCGCCATCACAGCCCGTTCCATTTCACTGCGCGTATCTGAGCTACCGAGCGAGGCCGCCGACAAACCGTCGATCAGTTTCAAGCCCAATGCCAGGTGACCGATGGTTTCAGTGCCAAGAACGATGACGGCTTTGGAAACGGTATTAATACTTTGGCCAAAGGCAGAATACATCGCGCTATTGGCCAGGCGCACCACGCGCTGGGTCAGCGACGGATCGGACAATACCGTCCGCGTCATATTGAATTCGCGATCGTCTTCACCTTGCATGGCGCCGACGATGGCCGTTACTACTTTAGAAAATCCGGGCAAGTCACCGCGTTGGCGCACGCGTGTCCACAGTAAATCCAATGTTCTTTCAGGATTGATAGCCGGGCTAATTTGGTTCGTCATGAATCGATGTCTTTTGACTTGGCGGGTTAATTTTGCAGAACCAAGGCATCTGCTTTCAGTATTTCGATCAGTGCATCCGGCAATAATGGGAAACCGGTGTGAAAGCCCTGAATCAGTGAGCAACCCTGCGCAGCTAAAAACTCCATTTGCCGCTCGTTCTCCACGCCTTCCGCCACCGTCAGCAGGCTGAGGTGATTGGCGAGGCTAAGAACGACATTACAGATCGCCGCATCCTTGACGGAATCCGGCAGGTCTTTAATAAAGGTACGATCAATTTTGAGCGCTGCGATCGGGAAGCGCTTGAGGTAAACCAGCGACGAATAACCAGTACCAAAATCATCAATCGCAATGCGCACGCCACGCGCAGTAATCTTGGCCAGCAATGCTTCCGCGTGCTCAGGATCAGACATCAGGATGCCTTCAGTAATTTCCAGCAGCAACTGATCGCCTTCCAGACCGGACAGCTTCAAAGCATCATCCATCATGCTAAGGAACTGATCGCTACGGAACTGACGCGGGCTGACGTTTACGGATACGTATAACGGACGTCCGGCGGCCTCTTCAAAACGCTTCAATTGCACACAGGCCGATTTCAGCGCCCATGCACCCAGCAAATTGATCAGACCGTTATTTTCCGCCATAGGGATGAACTGATTCGGCGGCACCAGGCCGATATCAGGTCGCATCCAGCGCATCAGGGCTTCGAAGCCAACAATCTGGCGGGTATGGGTATCGACGATAGGCTGGTAGTGCAGCAGGAATTCACCATTGCGCACCGCCTCAAACATGGCAGCTTCCATCGTCACGTCGTGCTCCACCTGATTGAAACTCAGATGGTTATAAATGATGCAGCGTGCCTTGCCGGTTTCCTTCGCGCGATACATCGCGCTATCGGCATGCGCCAGCAATTTGACATCCGTCTCGCCATGCGCCGGATAAATCGCGACGCCGATGGAGGTGCTGACATAGAGTGCATTGCCATCGATTTCAAATGGCAACTGTATGGCGGCGATCATCCGGCGCGCCACATTGTGTATCTCTACTTCATCGACCGCACCATGCAGGACCGCAACAAACTCATCGCCACCCACACGGGCCAAGGTGTCCACATCACGCAAAGTTTCGCGCAAACGTGCTGCGGCCACGCGCAACAGGGCATCGCCAACCGGATGACCGAGCGCGTCGTTTACCTTTTTAAAACCGTCGAGATCCAGCGCAACCACCGCAAAACCGCGGTCGGTACGGCGTGACTGGGCAATAGCCATACGCAGACGATCGGATAACAGGGAGCGATTCGGCAAGCCGGTTAATTCATCATGCGTCGCCATGTGGCGCAGGCGCTCTTCAGTGGCTTGCTGCCCAGAGATATCGTGACCGACTACCAGGACTGCAACGCCCTCTTCTTCGTCGTACGCAATCATTTGCAGCTCATACCAGCGCAAGACCGCGCGCGTGGCCATCTGCACACTGACACGCGTCACTTCACGCGAAGCAATAGCCTGTCGTAACGCCGCTTCGATTGCATGTCTATCCGATAAGCGCACCAGCTCAAATAGCTTCATCCCGGCCAACGGCGAGCCGTGGCCGATCAAGGCATCAGTACGCTTGCTGACGTGGAGTATCTCTCCGCGCGCATTTAGTCGCAGCACCAGCTCCCCGGCTATTTCCATCAGGCTGGACAGCTGGCTATCAGATGAATCGTTACGTTTTAGGGACATGCTTAAACGGCTAGAGTATTAAAGGGCCGGGGCTGGGATCACGACAGAAACCAGCCTCGATTATTGTTATGACAACTTAATACAATCCCACCCTGACAAAATGTAAATTTTCTGCGTGGAAATGTAAAAACATCAAAACGTAACTCTCAAATCTTAATGCAGCGAAAACGAAAAGAATAGAAAAGATTGCAGCAAAAAAACAAAAATGTGCATTTAGTGATTTTTAGTAAACATCGCATTTGCGATATGTATATCGACGGGCCAGAAACTCTGAAAATTACTGCAAGAAGTACGTACTTTCCCAGCCTTTCCGCACACTTTATCGGCAGATAATTTTTTTCGCTCCAATCACTACACCCATCAATACTTGCCTTAATGGCAAATGCATTCGACCTGACTCACTTAAGAAATGCTATTTATGCACATACACAGCGAGAAAAAAGCCTGTCAATCTTCGTTCAGAGCCTGAAAACGTTCAGCCAGGTAGTCAATCAGCGCACGTACAGACGGCAATACTCCCCGCCGCGACGGGAATACCGCGTGCACGATTTCACGCCGCGGGGCCCAACCGGGCAATAAACTGATGAGCGTACCGGCAGCCAATTGCTCCCGTATCATCATGCGCGGCAATTGCACAATGCCAACTCCGGCCAGTGCTGCCTCGCGCAAGGCCATCATGTCGCCAGTCACAAATCGCGGGTGATGATGTAGAGACACATGCGCCCCTTCCGGTCCGAATAAATTCCAGACATGCGTTTGCTGCGGCGATCCCAAAGCCAGACTCGGCCAATCCGCAATATCAGCCGGAGACTGTGGCTGCGCCTGCTGACTAAACAAAGCCGGACTGGCAACCAGACATTGCCCGCGATCAGACAGCACCCGCATGACCAGGTCGCTATCCTGAATCGGCGGCGGCCGGACCCTGATCGCGATATCCATCGCCTCAGCCACCACATCAACGCGCCGATTGGTCGCCTCGAGATGCACCGTCACGTGCGGGTTCAACGCCATGAAATCAGCCAGCATGCCGCTGACGTGGGCATGCAACAAGGCAATCGGGCAAGACAGACGCACCACTCCCCGCGGCTCTGCACGTGTCACATCGATCACATCCTGCGCCGCCTCCGCCTCTACCAACATAGCCTTGCAGTGTTCGTAATAGGTTTGCCCTATCTCGGTCACCGAAAATTGCCGGGTTGTCCGCTGAATCAGGCGCACCCCGAGCCTTTCTTCCAATAGCGCAATGCGGCGACTTAGCTTGGACTTCGGGATGCCCAAAGCGCGCCCGGCAGGCGCGAAGCCGCCGTGGTCAACCACCTGGACAAAGAAATAAAGGTCATTCAAATCCTGCATTAGGGCTCCATCGTTCACCAAATAGGACACTCATGGCCGATTTTACTGCCTACTCAAGCCATCGTCCCTGCTCTATCCTTAATCCTGTCAAATAATTCCGCACCCGAAAGGAAGCAATCATGAAAAACATCATCGGCGTCTACAGCGCTCCCCGCCCACACTGGGTCGGCGACGGCTTTCCTGTGCGCTCCATGTTTTCTTATCAAAGCCATGGCAAGCAACTCAGCCCGTTCCTGCTGCTGGACTACGCAGGCCCGGCTGAATTCGCTCCGGCGCAACGCCCGCCCGGCGTTGGTTCGCATCCGCACCGCGGCTTTGAAACCGTGACCATCGTCTACAAAGGTGAAGTAGAGCATCGTGACTCGACCGGTCAGGGCGGCGTAATCGGCCCCGGCGATGTGCAATGGATGACGGCCGGCGCCGGCATCCTGCATGAGGAGTTCCACTCTGAAGCCTTCACCCGCTCCGGCGGGACGCTGGAAATGGTGCAACTCTGGGTCAATTTGCCAGCCAAGGACAAAATGACGGCTCCCGGCTATCAGGCCATCGTTGACCGCGACATACCTGCGGTTGCCATACCGAATGGCGCAGGCACAGTGCGTGTCATTGCAGGTGAATATCAAGGCAATGCCGGACCAGCACATACCTTTACGCCTATGCAGGTATGGGACGTGCGGCTGAACCAGGGCAGCATCACCGAATTGCCGGTGCCTGAGGGCTGGAACGCTGCCATCATCGTGTTGCGCGGTACGGTATCGGTGAATGGTGATGCGATTGCACGCGATGCACAAATGGTCTTGCTCGATCGCGCAGGTAGTGGCGTCACGATAGAAGCCAACAACGATGCTGTCGTTCTGTTGATCAGTGGCGAACCCATCGATGAAGCTATCGTTGGTCATGGTCCGTTTGTCATGAATAGCCATGAAGAAATCGTACAGGCGATAGACGACTTCAACAGTGGACGCTTT
>JBEBUE010000135.1:0-7366 GCA_040393485.1 Herminiimonas sp. | reverse complement strand
TGCAATGCGTCTCGATAAACTAACAACCAAGCTGCAGGAAGCGCTCGCTGATGCGCAAAGCCATGCAGTCGGTAACGATAATCAATATATAGAACCGGTACATGTGCTGGTCGCCCTGTTAAGCCAGGACGACAGCAGCACGCGTTCGCTGCTGCAACGTGCCGGTGCCAATATCAACGGCATGACCACTGCGTTGCGCAGTGCGCTGGATCGTCTGCCCAAAGTCTCCGGCAATGGCGGCGAAGTCCAGATCGGCCGCGACCTCAGTTCGCTGTTGAACCTGGCTGACAAAGAATCCCAGATGCATGGCGATCAGTTCATCGCCACGGAAATGGTACTGCTGGCCCTGACCGAAGATAAATCGGAAGCAGGCAAGATTGCACGTGAAAACGGCCTGACGCGCAAAGCGCTGGAAGCCGCGATCAAGGCTGTGCGTGGCAGTTCAAAAGTGGATTCGGCAGACGGTGAAGGCCAGCGCGAAGCTTTAAAAAAATACACCCTGGACCTGACCGAGCGCGCCCGCATCGGCAAGCTCGATCCTGTCATCGGCCGTGACGATGAGATTCGTCGCGCGATCCAGGTATTGCAACGTCGCTCGAAAAATAATCCGGTCCTGATCGGCGAACCTGGCGTGGGTAAAACCGCCATCGTCGAAGGCCTGGCGCAACGTATCGTCAACGGCGAAGTGCCGGACAGCCTGAAAGGCAAGCGTGTCTTGTCGCTCGATATGGCTTCGTTGCTGGCGGGTGCTAAGTACCGTGGTGAGTTTGAGGAGCGCCTGAAGGCAGTCCTGACCGAGCTGGCTGAAGATGAAGGACAAACCATCGTCTTCATCGATGAAATGCATACGCTGGTTGGCGCAGGCAAAGCCGAAGGCGCGATGGATGCCGGCAATATGCTCAAGCCGGCTTTGGCGCGTGGCGAACTGCACTGCGTCGGTGCGACCACGCTGGACGAATATCGCAAATACATCGAGAAGGATGCGGCACTGGAACGTCGCTTCCAGAAAATCATCGTGGCTGAACCTACCGTCGAAGCTACGATTGCAATCCTGCGTGGCTTGCAAGAGAAATATGAGCTGCACCACGGTGTAGATATTACTGATCCGGCCATCGTCGCAGCGGCTGAATTGTCGCATCGCTACATTACTGATCGCTTCCTGCCAGATAAGGCGATCGATTTGATTGATGAAGCTGCATCCAAGATCAAGATTGAGCTCGACTCCAAGCCTGAAGTAATGGACAAGCTGGACCGGCGTGTCATCCAGCTGAAGATCGAGCGGGAAGCCATCAAGAAAGAAAAGGATGAAGCTTCGCAAAAACGCCTGGCCTTGATTGAGGAAGAGATTGCACGCCTGGGACGCGAATATGCGGACCTGGAAGAAATCTGGAAAGCCGAGAAGTCGTCTGCGCAAGGCAGCCAGCACATCAAGGAAGAGATCGAAAAAGTCCGCCTGCAGATGGAAGAGGCGACGCGCAAGAGTGATTGGCAGCGCGTCTCCGAACTGCAATACAGCACGTTGCCACAACTGGAAGCGCAGCTGAAAAATGCGGTTAAAGGTGAAGTCTCGGCCGGCAAGCCACAATTGGTGCGCACGCAGGTTGGTGCGGAAGAAATTGCGGAAGTCGTTTCGCGTGCTACCGGTATTCCGGTGTCGCGCATGATGACTGGTGAACGCGAGAAGTTACTGCAGATGGAAGATGCGCTGCATAAACGCGTGGTTGGTCAGCATGAAGCAATCGTTGCAGTTTCGGATGCGATCCGTCGTTCGCGTGCCGGCCTGGGCGACCCTGATCGTCCGTATGGTTCGTTTATGTTCCTCGGACCTACCGGTGTCGGTAAAACTGAATTGTGTAAAGCGCTGGCTTCGTTCATGTTCGATACGGAGGAGTCGCTGATCCGTATCGACATGAGTGAGTTCATGGAGAAACATTCAGTAGCACGCCTGATAGGTGCGCCACCAGGTTATGTCGGTTACGAAGAAGGTGGTTACCTGACCGAGGCAGTACGTCGCAAGCCATACTCGGTGATCCTGCTCGATGAAATCGAGAAGGCGCATCCGGATGTCTTTAACGTCTTGCTGCAGGTGCTGGATGATGGCCGCATGACTGATGGGCAGGGACGTACGGTGGACTTCAAGAACACCGTGATTGTCATGACCTCCAACCTTGGTTCGCACAAGATCCAATCGATGGAAGGCAATGAACCTGCGCTGATCAAAATGGCCGTCATGGCGGAAGTACAAGGTCATTTCCGTCCGGAGTTCATCAACCGTATCGATGAAATCGTCGTCTTCCATGCACTGGATGAGAAGAACATCGGTTCGATTGCGAAGATCCAGTTGCAGGTATTGGAACAACGCCTGGCACGTATGGATATGTCCATGGACGTGAGCGAAGACGCTTTGCAGAAAATCGCAGAAGCCGGTTTCGATCCGGTGTATGGTGCGCGTCCACTGAAACGTGCGATCCAGCAGCAGATCGAAAATCCTTTGTCCAAGGCGATCCTGGAAGGGAAGTTTGGACCGAAGGATGTGATCTCGGTCGATGTACGGGATGGCGAACTGGTGTTTACGCAGAAGTCGTAAGCAATTGCAGTAAACAAAAAGCCCGTCATGTAAAAAACATGACGGGCTTTTTTTTTGTCTGATCAGGCGCTTAGCGTCATCAGACTCGCATTGCCTCCAGCTGCCGTCGTATTGATACACAACGCGCGTTCATTGACGAGGCGCCATAGTGGAAGCGGGTGTGGGAAATCCGTGGTCAGGACCGGTACGATAGCGCCTTCGCGCTCTGCCAATGCCCTAAGCAGATCCGCTTTGTGTTGTCCGCGTTCCAGCAAGGCGAGACGTAATTCCTTGCTTTCGTGCTGATGCTCGATGATCGTCATGCTGGCGCGCAAATGCGCCGGGAAGTCTGTTGGTACCAGTAGTGCAGTGCTTTGCAACAGGACAACCTGGTTCCCGGTCGCATAGACGGCGAATAATTGATTCAGCAATGCCGGTGTTGTGCCCGCCACGCAGAGTACCGGGCCGCGCGCTCCGAAGTGCAGGGTATTCATCTCACCAGTGACGCCATGTAAGCGGATGATCTTGCTGCACAGACTGGTGCGCACATACTCAACGATGAGCTCACTGAGTGTTTGCTCTTTGTGCGGGATACTCCAGGTAAGCAATTCTGCCAGGGCAGTTTCAATTTTCCGTGCTTCTTCTCTATCTTCGTCGTCCGTTTTCTCTATCGCCACAGTGTTGTTGTGTTGCAGGCGTTTCAGATAGAAGGGGCCGCCTGCCTTGGGGCCGGTGCCTGACAAACCTTCGCCACCGAAGGGTTGCACACCGACCACTGCACCGACGATATTACGGTTCACATAGATATTGCCGACGTGGGCATGCCGCACTATGTAATCTATGGTTTCGTCGATGCGGGAGTGTATGCCCAAGGTCAAGCCAAAACCGGTGGCATTGATGTCCCTGACCAATTGCGGCAAGTCATCGCGTTGATAGCGCAGTACATGTAAAACCGGACCAAATACTTCACCTTTCAATTCGGCGATATTGTCTATCTCCAGGATGCAAGGTGCGACAAATGTACCGTTTTCAGTTGTCGACGGCAGCGTCAATTCGTGGATTTTCTTGTCTTTTTTTTGCGCTATGTAAGTGCGCAGATGTCCTTGTGCTTCGGCATCTATTACGGGTCCTATATCCGTATGCAGGCGATCGGGGTTGTTGATATGCAGTTCCTGCATTGCGCCTTTCAGCATATGCAGGGTTTGCTCTGCAATATCGGTTTGCAGGCATAAGACGCGCAGCGCAGAGCAACGCTGGCCCGCACTATCGAATGCCGACTGAATGACGTCACGTACGACCTGCTCGCATAAGGCGGATGAATCCACGATCATCGCATTTTGTCCGCCGGTTTCTGCGATTAAGGGAATGTCCCGTGCTTCCTCGATACTGCGTTGTGCCAGCTTGCGATTGATGTTGCGTGCGACTTGTGTTGAACCGGTGAAAACAACGGCCGAGATGCGAGCATCTGCTACCAGTTGGGCGCCTACCGTTTCACCATTGCCAGGCAGGAAGAGCAAAACGTCTTTCGGCACACCGGCCTGGTGTAGTAGTTCTACTGCACGGAAAGCGATTAATGGTGTTTGTTCGGCTGGCTTGGCCAGAACTGCATTGCCTGCGGCCAGCGCCGCACTGATTTGTCCGGTGAATATGGCTAATGGAAAATTCCATGGACTGATGCATGCGACCACACCGAGCGGCCTGGTTGCTACAGAGGTGATGGCTTGCGCGCTGTAGTAGCGCAGGAAGTCAATCGCCTCACGTAGTTCGCCGATCGCATTCGGTAAGGTTTTACCGGCTTCACGTACCGCCAGTGCAATGAATTCATGTGCATATTCATGGAACAGGTCCGCTGCACGCAGCAAGATAGTCGCTCGCTGTTCTGCAGTGCGTGCTTGCCACGCAACTGTGCCAGCCGTGGCATGGCTTAATGCCTGTTCTACATCATGCTTATTCGCATATACGACGGTGCCGACTATATCGCTGTTATCTGCCTGGTTATGGATCGTGATGGCAGCACCTGATGCAGGCGCCCCCATCAATGAAAATGCATGCCATCGTTGTTTGCCATATGCGCCCAAGGTCTTGCTGAGAGCGCGCAAGCTATGTTCATCGCTCAAGTCTATGCCACTTGAGTTACGTCTTTCCATGCCGTACAAATCGGCGGGTAAGGGTAGGGCGGGATGGGGCTGGCCTGCGAATTGTGTGGCGAGCGCAATCGGATCTTGCAGCAGATCACTGATGCTGATCCTGTCGTCCACGATTTGATTCACGAAGGATGAGTTCGCTCCGTTCTCTAGTAATCGTCGCACCAGATAAGCCAGCAAGGTTTCATGTACACCTACCGGCGCATAGATACGGCAGGGGACATTTAGATGTTCAGGGCCGACGATTTGATCGTACAAGGTTTCACCCATCCCATGCAGGCATTGGAACTCATAGTCGCTTACCTGCAAAGCCCTGGCCTGCTGATAAATAGCGGCGAAGGTGAGGGCATTATGAGTGGCGAATTGCGGATAGATGACGTCGTTGGCGGCCAGAAGTTTTTGTGCGCAGACCAGGTAGGAGAGGTCGGTATATGCTTTACGTGTATAAACCGGATAGCCTGATAAGCCATCGACTTGTGCGCGCTTGATTTCTGTATCCCAGTACGCTCCCTTGACCAGCCGCACCATTAATTTCCTGTTGCTACGCTGCGCCAGTGCTATCAGGTAATCGATGACATAGGGGCAGCGTTTTTGGTAGGCCTGCACTACGAAGCCGAGGCCATCGTAGCCAGCCAGCTCATCGTCAGCAGCCAGGGCTTCCATCAAGTCGAGTGACAGTTCCAGTCTGTCGGCTTCTTCCGCATCGATGTTGAGGCCGATGTCGTATTTTTTTGCCAGCAATAGCAGTTGTTTCAGGCGTGGTAGCAGTTCCTGCATGACACGCCTACGTTGCGCGCGCGTATAGCGCGGATGTAATGCCGACAGTTTGACTGAGATGCCGGGACCTGTGCGTATGCCGCGCTGTCCGCTGGCCTTTCCTATTGCATGTATTGCGGCTGTATAGGACTGATAGTAAGCCTCTGCATCGGCCGCCGTCATTGCTGCTTCGCCCAGCATGTCATAGGAATAGCGATAACCTTGCGCTTCGTGGGCGCGACTTCTTTCCAGCGCCTCGTCTATGGTTTCTCCGGCGACAAACTGACTGCCCAGCATACGCATGGCGAGATCGACGCCTTTGCGTATCAGTGGTTCGCCACCTTTGTTGATGAGGCGGGTCAGGGCAGCGCCGAGGCCATCTTCGCTGGCGCTATGCAGAAATTTGCCAGTGATGAGTAAGCCCCAGCTGGCGGCATTGACGAATAGTGATGGCGATGTGCCGAGATGTCGTTGCCAGTCGCCTTTGCTGATCTTGTTCGCAATCAGGCGATCCGCAGTCTGATGGTCGGGTATGCGCAGCAGTGCTTCGGCCAGGCACATGAGGGCGATGCCTTCTTCTGACGATAGTGAAAATTCATGCATCAAGGCGTCGACGCCGGACGCACGGCTACGTTTGCTGCGTACGGTTGTTACCAGTTGCCCTGCAAGTGCTGCGCTGGCGCTTTGCATAGCGGGATCGGTTTGGATCTGACTCAGTAAGTTTTGTACTGCAGTGACTTCATCGAGCCGGTAGGCGCTGCTGATGGCGTCGCGTAATGGTGTGGCAGTAGTGGATACTTCGGCGGAGAAAGCGGAAAAGGGCAACGTGGACGGAGCAGTCCGGCTTTGATCTGCAGATGAGCTGTTAACGAAATCGTTAGTGGTAGCCATAGTCTGATGCGCCAAGTAAATGAGTCATCCTATAGCAGACAGCATACAGTGGGGAGTGCAACGATTAAAGCGGTTTTATCACTTTAGCGTTACAGGATGAGTAGCGCGTAATTACAGCAATTCCACACTATCCAGATTCAGGTAGCAGCTCTCGCGTGTGGTATCCACAAAGTCTGAAAGGTAGGGCTGCTCGGATACTTCGGGCAGGCAGGCTGCATATAGTCGTCCGGTGAGACCTTCGGGCGTGATCCGCTTGGCCTTGACGTAGTCTCGATTCAAGTAATTCTGTGCTGCCCACACGGGCAAGGTCGCGATCCCGCGGCGGCTCGCCACCAGCTGCAACATGGCGACGGTCAGTTCGGTAGTGCGGCGTGCGACTTGTACCCCCGCTGGTTTGAGTACTTGGCGTACTACATCGAGCATGTCGTCGGGTACCGGGTAGGTAATCAGCGTATCGCCGATGAAGTCCTCGGCTGTCAGGAATTCCTTGTCGGCCAGCGGGTGATCGTGCGCCACCAGGGCGACGATTTCAAAACGGAACAGTGCGTGGTAATCGACTTTTTCATCAGGATCGACTTCTGCGACGATGGCGACGTCGGCACGGTGCTCATATAGCAAACCGACCGGATCGGCCTGGAAGCCAGACACGATGTCCAGCTCTACTTCAGGCCAGCGCCCACGAAATACATCCATGGCTGGCATCAGCCAGTCGAAGCAGGTATGGCACTCCACGGCGATTCTTAATTGTCCGGCTACACCTTGTGCCAAGCGCACCAGGTCGCGTTCAGTTTCCGCTACTTGCGGCAAGACGGTATCGGCCAGTTTTAGCAGGCGTTCGCCAGCCGGAGTGAAGCGCACCGGTGTCGTTTTACGCTCAAATAGCGTCGTGCCGTGATGCTCTTCCAATTGCTTGATTTGATGCGATAAGGCCGATTGGGTGACATTCAGCAGCGCCGCAGCGCGCAGCAGGTTGCCCGCTTCACGCAAGGCGAGCAGGGTTTTCAGGTGA
>JBEBUE010000134.1:0-7379 GCA_040393485.1 Herminiimonas sp. | reverse complement strand
CGACATTTCTTTCTTCCCCTATTTAAATCGGATAAAAAATAAACAAACAGCTATTTTTGTAATCTCTCCGCTTGGTACCGGAGTTGTGAATGTGAAATATTACGCGATTTTTTTGTGAAATTTGCTCTGGAGGCAAGGAAAAGTCTCGTATTGGCAACTATTTATGTTTTGGCAAGGGGCGCTAGCAGCGCCGCCCGGCGTTGATGTTCGGTGGCGTGCAGCGACTTTTTCAGTGGGTAAATTAAAAGAGCCGCGTGGTAAACGCGGCTCTTTTTCTTGCGGTCAGCGAGTGCCGACTGTGCTTATTTGCTGGCCAGGCCCAGCAGCATTTCATTCACGCGCTTCACGAAACCGGCCGGATCGTTGAGGTTACCGCCTTCTGCCAGCAAAGCCTGGTCAAACAGGATATTCGACCAATCGTCGAATTTCGCGTCTTCGTATTTCAGGCGTTGTACCAGTGGATGATCAGGATTGATTTCCAGGGTAGGCTTGGCATCCGGAGCATTTTGTCCTGCTGCTTTCAGCATGCGCATCAGGTTGCCGGACAATTCGTTTTCGCCGGCGACCAGGCAGGCTGGTGAATCGGTGAGGCGGAAGGTGACGCGTACTTCCTTGGCTTTATCGGCCAATGCGGTTTGCATCTTCGCCACCAGGTCCTTGTACTGGTCTTCGGTTTCCTGGTGTTGTTTCTTCTCTGCTTCATCTTCCAGCTGGCCGAGATCCAGATCGCCCTTAGCGACCGACGACAATTCTTTGCCGTCGAATTCTTCGAGGAAGGACAGCATCCATTCATCGACACGATCCGTCAGCAACAGGACTTCGATGCCTTTCTTGCGGAAGATTTCCAGGTGCGGGCTGTTCTTTGCAGCGTTATACGATTCGCCGGTAGCGTAGTAAATCTTGCTTTGGCCTTCCTTCATGCGTGCAACGTAGTCGGCGAAGGAAACGGTTTGCGCATCGCTGTCGTTGTGCGTGGATGCAAAGCGCAACAGTTTGGCGATACGTTCCTTGTTGGCGGCATCTTCGCCTATGCCTTCTTTCAATACCTGGCCGAACGCATTCCAGAAGGTGACGTATTTATCCTTGTCTGCCTGCTCATCGCTGTTGGCCAATTCTTCCAGCATCGATAGGACGCGCTTGGTGGAGCCTTCGCGTATGACTTTGACGTCACGTGATTCCTGCAGGATTTCGCGGGAAACGTTGAGTGGCAGGTCGGCGGAATCGATCACGCCTTTGACGAAGCGCAGGTAGACCGGCATCAGTTGTTCGGCGTCGTCCATGATGAAGACGCGCTTGACGTAAAGCTTGATACCGCCGCGCTTGTTGCGGTCCCACAAATCGAACGGCGCCTGGGTCGGGATGTACAGCAATTGCGTGTATTCGCTGCGGCCTTCGACGCGGTTATGCGTATAGGTCAGCGGTTCGCCGAAGTCATGCGATACGTGTTTGTAGAACTCGGTGTATTGCTCGGGTGTGATTTCGTTCTTGCTGCGTGCCCACAAGGCGCTGGCCTGGTTGATGGTTTCCCATTCGTCACGCACGACGGTTTCTTTTTTCTCTTCGTCCCATTCTTCTTTCTGCATCATGATAGGCAGCGAGATATGGTCGGAATATTTGCGGATGATGGATTTCAGTTTCCACGACGAGAGGAATTCGTCCTCGCCTTCGCGCAGGTGCAGGATGATGTCGGTGCCGCGGCTTGCTTTGTCGATCGCTTCTACCGTGAAATCGCCTGCGCCTTCCGATTCCCAGCGCACACCTGCGCTGGCGTCAGTGCCGGCACGACGGGTTTCGACCGTGATGCGGTCAGCGATGATGAAGCCGGAATAGAAACCAACGCCGAACTGACCGATCAGGGCCGCATCTTTTTGCTGGTCGCCGGACAGTTTCGAGAAGAATTCCTTGGTGCCGGATTTGGCGATGGTACCGAGGTGCTCGACCGCGTCGTCGCGGGTCATGCCGATGCCGTTATCCGAAATCGTGATGGTGCGTGCTTCCTTGTCGAAGCTGACCTTGATCTTCAGGTCCGGATCGTTTTCAAACAAAGCGCCATTGTTGATGGCTTCGAAGCGCAATTTATCGGCGGCATCAGAGGCGTTCGAAATCAGTTCGCGCAGGAAAATTTCCTTGTTTGAATACAAGGAGTGAATCATCAATTGCAGCAGTTGCTTTACTTCGGCCTGAAAGCCCAGAGTTTGTTTTTCTGTATCTTTTTGTTCTGAAACAGTCATTTTTACCTCAAAAATCAAAGAATTAGGGTGATTACTACTATTGAAAGCCTGTCAGTGCGGCAGCGTGTTGCAAGCCGCTATGATGTTGCCTCGCTGCGGGCGGGTCAATCCAGACTTACAAAAGCCTGGGCAGCAAATGGGGCTGTCGGCTTCGATTTCAAGCCTTGCTTGTTTTGCCTATTTCCCGTTCCAGGAAGCGCATGATGCCGGGATCGGCCATGGCCGCCACATTGAAGCGCATATTGGTTGACGGTAGTTGATTCGGTGAAAACAGGCTGCCGGGTGCCAGCAGATAGCCTTGTTCCATGGCTTTTTCGGTCAGGAGGTTGGCGTCGCAACCGATATCGGTCCAGGCGAACATCCCGGCCGGGGTGTGGAAGTGAATCTTGATGCCTATGCGTTCCATTTGCCGCATGGTTTTGTCACGTACGGCGGTCAGCTTGGTACGCAGCCGGTCGGCATGCTTGCGGTAATGTCCTTCGGACAGGATGCGATATACCACGCGTTCGGTAACTTCCGTCGTGGTTAATGCGGTCAGCATCTTGCGATCCGCCAGTTGCCGTGCAATATCGGGCGAAGTGGCAATGAAGCCGACGCGCAGGTTGGCCGCCAGTGTTTTGGAAAAACCACCGAGATAAATCACGCGATTCAATTGATCCAGTGCGGCGATGCGGGTGGCAGCCTGTACCGCAGTGCCCGGATGCATATCGCAGTAAATATCGTCTTCCACAATCATGAAGTCGTATTGCTCGGCGATCTTTAATACCTGGAAAGCCTTGGCCGCCGAGAGCGAGGTTGAAGTCGGGTTGTGCAGGATGGAGTTGATGATAAACAGCTTCGGTCGGTGTAACTCCGCCAGCTGTGCCAGTTGCGTGATATCCGGCCCGTCGGCCAGACGTGGAATGCCGACGACTTTTGCGCCGAGCGCGGCGAAGGAGCCAAACATCAGGAACCAGCCCGGGTCATCGACAAAAATGGTGTCGCCCGGCTGTATGTATTGGCGTGCGACCAGATCCAGCGCCTGAGTCACGCCGGCCGTGGTGACGAATTGTTCCGGCGTCGCAGCGATCTCCAGTTCTGCCAGCTTTAATTGCAATTGCTGGCGCAGCGGCAGGAAACCTTGCGGAATCCCGTATTGCAGCAGCAGGCTGGGGTTTTGGCGGCTGACTGCACGCAAGGCATTTGCCACCAGGTCGCCATCCAACCACTCATTCGGCAACAAACCTACGCCAGGCATTTTTTGCGGTGGCAATTGGCGGAACATATTGCGTACCAGCCAGACGACATCGACCGGCTGCGGCGTCACGGACGGAACGCCCTGCGCGCGTGGCGTCAGCATCGGCGCACGATCGCGCACATAAAAGCCGGAGCCGCGTCGCGATTCCAGCCAGCCGCCGGCGACAAGGCGATCGTAGGCTTCGACTACTGTGAAGCGCGAGACTTGATGCTGATCCGAGAACTGACGTATCGACGGCATGCGTGCGCCGGTGCGGAGGATTTTGTCGTCGATGCGGCTGGTAATCAGTTGCACGATTTGCTCTATCAGCGAGCTACCGGAAGTGCGCGACAGCAGTGGACGCTGGGCTTCCACAGGGGCAGGTGAGGGCGATAGCGATTTGGCTGTATTGGTCATTTTGCCATGACAGTGAGTAAATTAATTCCTTAAGTGTACTGGTACTGTATTGGTTTTGTCGATTACGATGTTTTTCCTGAAAACACCTAATCGACACTAATTAAGTGTCGCTTCATACGTCCGGAACATTATGGAATCCCTGCTGCCACTTTCCCTGTTCGCTTTTGTATCGTCGATTACGCCGGGGCCGAACAACATCATGCTGACTTCATCCGGCATACGTTTTGGCTTTGTGCGCTCATTGCCGCATATGTTTGGCGTGGTCTTTGGTTTCAGCGTGATCCTTGCTTTGTGCGCAGCAGGAATAGGTAGCCTGATCGTTGCGATGCCGACCTTGCATATTGTCTTGAAAACGATAGGTTCGACTTACCTGGTGTATCTGGCCTGGCAGTTGCGCGGCATGGCGTTCACACAGGAAGTTGATATCGACGTGCGTCCGATGTCTTTCATCGGTGCTTCCTTGTTCCAGTTCGCCAATCCGAAAGCGTGGGTAATGGCAGTGACCGGCGCTTCAGCTTTCTTGCCGCCGGTGCAACCCGTGTGGCTGTCGATCACCGTATTTTGTTTTATTTTCGGCATCATTAATTTTCCATGCATCAGCATCTGGGCCGGTACTGGCGCAGTGTTGCGGCGCTATCTGACGCAGGCTAAATGGCGACGCGTGTTTTGTGCAGTCATGATCATCCTCACCTTGTACTCTGCAGTGGCAATCTGGCTATGAATATCCAATCAAAAATAATGACAAGCTCATCTGTAATGACACAAGAAACCAAAGGCATGTTGCTGGGTGCAATCGGCGTTGCAATGTTCAGCCTGACTTTGCCATTTACACGTGTTGCAGTCGCTGAGTTGCATCCGGTATTTGTCGCGCTTGGACGTGCGGTGGTGGCAGCCGCATGTTCTGCCATCTTGCTGTGGTGGACCGGTGCGGCGCGTCCGACTAAAGCGCAGATGAAATCCTTGTTGATCACGGCGCTGGGTGTAGTGGTCGGCTTTCCGGTGTTTTCATCGATCGCGATGCACTATGTGCCGGCGTCGCATGGCGCGATCATCCTCGGCATCCTGCCATTGGCGACGGCCTTGTTCGGTGCCTTGCGTTTTGGTGAGCGACCTTCGCTTGGTTTCTGGATTGCGGCGGTAGTGGGTAGTGCATTAGTAGTCGGCTTTGCGTTGCAGCAGGGAGGCGGGGAATTACATATTGCCGATCTTGCGTTGTTTATCGCAGTATTGGCGGCGGCGATGGGCTATGCGGAAGGTGGCCGCCTGTCGCAAACCATGGGCGGGCAGCAAGTGATTTCATGGGCATTGGTGTTATCGATGCCGGTGGTACTGCCGGTGACCATCTGGTTGGGCTGGCAGCATGGCGTGACGGCATCGCCTGCTGCCTGGTTAGGTTTTGCCTATGTGTCGCTGTTTTCCATGTTTATTGGTTTCTTCTTTTGGTACAAGGGTTTGGCCCTGGGTGGCATCGCCCGCGTCGGGCAAGTGCAATTGATACAACCGTTTTTGACCCTGCTGGGTGCGGCCCTGATCCTCGGTGAGTTGCTGGAGTTGCGTACTGTCCTGTTTGCGTTTGCAATCATTGCCGTGGTGGCAATAGGAAGAAAGATGCCGATCAGACGCCAAAGTTGATGCCAATCCAGGCGCAGATTCCGTTAATTTGATTTTCGCTGTGATTTTGTGACGATAGTTCGGAAGGAAAGTCAGGGATTTGAGATAATCGCAGGATTCCTTCCGTGAGCCAGATTGTTGCAATGGCAATTTGCCATCATCGTAGCCACGGACTTCTGTTCATTGCCATTCCTGCTTTGCACGGAGTGGCATCAATTTTTTGGAGTACTTATGTCTGTTTATGACAAGCTGAAAGCCTTGAACATCGAATTGCCAGCTGTCGCTGCACCAGTCGCAGCCTACGTCATGCACGTGCAAACGGGCAATACGGTTTTCCTGTCTGGCCATATCGCGAAAAAAGACGGCAAGCCATGGGTAGGTCAGCTGGGTAAAAACATCACGACCGACGAAGCCAAGCTGGCAGCACGCGGCGTGGCAATCGACCTGATAGCGACCCTGCAGGCAGCATGCGGTGGCGACCTGAATCGCGTCAAGCGCATTGTCAAAATCATGGGCCTGGTGAACTCTACCGGTGATTACACCGAACAGCATCTGGTCACCAACGGTGCCTCCGAATTGCTGGCTGAAGTATTCGGCCAGCAAGGCCTGCATGCCCGTTCCGCCTTTGGCGTAGCGCAAATCCCGCTCGGCGCTTGCGTTGAAATCGAATTGATCGCAGAACTAAACTAAGCCGTACACATGCCCCGGAATGCCGGGGCGTGAGCCTTGTATATAACAAGTAAATATGAAAATCGAACATCCAACGCCGATCAATTGGCAATTCGCCAAGCGTGCAGAACAATTGCAAAGCTCGGTCATCCGCGAAATCCTGAAAATCACGATGCGCCCGGACATCATTTCCTTCGCCGGCGGTTTGCCGTCACCGGAAACGTTCCCGGTCGAGCACATGAAAGCGGCGTTCGATAATGTGTTGTCGCAGCAAGGCAAGATCGCCTTGCAATACGGACCGAGTGATGGCTACGCACCGTTGCGTGAATGGATTGCGGATTCGCTGTCGATTCCGGGTTCTGTGATTACGCCGGATCAGGTCTTGATGGTATCCGGCTCGCAGCAGGCGCTGGATTTGCTCGGCAAGGTATTGATCGAAGAAAACAGCAAAGTCCTGGTGGAAACGCCGAGCTACCTCGGTGCTCTGCAAGCCTTCTCGGTATATCAGCCGCAATTCGTTTCGGTTCCTACCGATGACTATGGCTTGTTGCCGGAAGCGGTCGACGGCATCGCAGACGGTGCGCGTCTTCTCTATGCATTGCCTAACTTCCACAATCCAACTGGCCGCACCATGTCGGTCGAGCGTCGCATTGCACTGGTCGAAACCTGCGCACGTCGCGGTTTGCCGCTGATCGAAGACGATCCATACGGTTCACTCAGCTATCGCGGTGAGCCACTGCCGAAGATGTTGACCATGAACCCTAGCGGCGTGATCTATATGGGCTCGTTCTCCAAGGTACTGACGCCCGGCATACGCCTCGGTTACGTCGTGGGCCCGACACCATTGATCCGCAAACTGGAGCAAGCGAAACAGGCAGCTGACCTGCACACATCGCAGCTGACACAGATGGTGGTGTACGAAGCGATCAAGGACGGCTTCCTCGCGAAGCACATTCCATCGATACGCACGCTCTACGCGAACCAGTGCCAGGTCATGCTGGATGCATTGGCTGAATTCGCACCAGAGGGAGTGAAGTGGAACAAACCAGAAGGCGGCATGTTCATCTGGGTCACTCTGCCTAAACACATCGACTGCATGCAGTTGCTGGAAGAAGCGATTTCGCAAAAGGTCGCCTTCGTGCCTGGCGCACCGTTCTATGCGAATGAGCCAGAGAAAAATACCTTGCGCCTGAGCTTTGTGACAGTGCCGCCGGAGAAGATACGGGAAGGTGTAT
>JBEBUE010000133.1:0-7457 GCA_040393485.1 Herminiimonas sp. | reverse complement strand
CGGATGATAAGTGGCACTGCCGACCAGCTGCGCCGCCGGTATTCCTTTCTTGGCACTGACAGCTTCACTTACGCTGATACCAGGTGCATCGCTATCGCGGAGTGTGATGCGGCCCTGATCGACTACCAGATTGTCCGCGCTGGTGTCGAGTTGCTTGGCGGCGCGTTCCAATAGTTGCGTCTTGACATTGGCCGCTGCCATTTGCGCGGCACGTCCACCCATGAATGTGGTGTGGCTGGCGAAAGCGCCGATATCCCATGGCACGACATCGGTATCGCCATGCACGACTGATACCGCATCGAATTTCACACCCAGTTCCGCTGCAACGATCTGCGCCAGTGCAGTATGTGCACCGGTACCCAGGCCTGCGGTACCGGTCAGCAGGACCACGGAACCGTCTTCGTTCATTTTGACGATGGCGTTGCCTTGTTCCTTGATACCCGGGTAAGCGCTACTGCCATGCATCTCGCAACCTATACCCCAGCCATTACGCATGGGACCGCTGAGGTCGCGCTTGCGTTTGCGTAGCTTGTCCCAGCCGGTCACTTCGCGACCTTTTCTAATGCAGTCTTCGAGGCCATGGCCGATGAGCGGGTGATTGGAAGGTGCAATGTCGCCTTCACGTACGGCGTTTTTCAGTTTGAGTTCCAGCGGATCCATGCCCAGGCGCTCAGCTGCTTCATCCATTTGGATGTCCAGCGCGTAGTAAGTCTGCACCACGCCGTAGCCACGGAATGCGCCGGCGATCGGACTGTTGGTGTAGACGCAGCTGCCTTCAAGATGGATGTTCTCGCAACGATACAGTGACAGCATTGCTGAAGTACCGACGATGGTGACGCCGGGGCCGTGTGAACCGTATGCGCCGGAATTGAAAACGACGCGTGCTTGTCGGGCCGTGATCGTGCCGTCTTTTTTGAAGCCTTGTTTGAGCCATACTTTGGCCGGGTGTC
Organism: Herminiimonas sp.; assembly: GCA_040393485.1. Taxonomy (GTDB): domain Bacteria; phylum Pseudomonadota; class Gammaproteobacteria; order Burkholderiales; family Burkholderiaceae_D; genus Oxalicibacterium. The sequence continues at coordinate 6,507 of JBEBUE010000133.1, read as the reverse complement.
GTGTCCGTCCACCGAGGAAGGTTTCTTCACGGCTGTATTCCATGCGGACCGGTCGCCGTGTTTCCCTGGCCAGCAGTGCGCAAAGGAATTCATGCTGGAACAAATCCTGTTTGGCGCCAAAGCCACCGCCCATGTGATCGACCAGCACCCGCACTTTGTGCAAAGGCAGTCCCATCACCTCCGCCATGATGCCGCGTACCATGAAGGCGGTCTGGGTCGAGATCCAGACCGTCAGGTTGCCATTGCCATCCCATTGGCAAGTGCAGACATTGGGTTCCATGTACGCAGGGGTAGGGCGGCCGCCTTCATACTCGCCTTCGATGATGATGTCTGCCTCGGCAAAGCCTGCTTCTATATCGCCGCGTGTGAACTGCACCGGATCGAGCACCAGATTGCCACCGGGCTGCCGATCATGGATTAGTGGCGCATCCGGACGTTGTGCATCTTCGACCGTGAATACTGCTGGTAACGCTTCGTATTCGACTTCAATCAGTTCTATCGCTTTTTCTGCGATTTCTTCGCTGATTGCTGCCACCACCGCGACGCCTTCGCCCCAATAGCGCACCTTGTTATCAAGTATGTATTGGTCACAGGTGACGGAAGCAGAGCGCGGGTGCGGTGACCCTGCGTGCAGGATACGCGGCACGTTTTCATGTGTAAGTATGGCTTTGACACCAGCCAGTTGCAGCGCCTTGCTGGTGTCTATGCGTTTGATTTTCGCGTGTGCTATGTTGCAGCGTTTCATTTTGCCGTACAGCAGTCCGGGCATGCCCATGTCGGCGACGTACTTTGCATTGCCAGTTACTTTCGCCAGTAAGTCCGTGCGTTTGACGCTCTGGCCTATGATGAGATCGCTCATGGAGCCTCCGTTTTTTGCTGTGCTGCAGTTAACTTGATTGCTTCTATGATTTTGGTATAGCCGGTGCAACGACAGATATTGCCGGCTATCGCGAATTTGATTTCGTCTTCTGTCGGTGTAGGGTTTTCATCGAGTAATGCTTTTGCCATGACGATAATGCCGGGTGTGCAGAAACCGCATTGGGCCGCGCCGCAGCGCATGAAGTTGTCCTGCAGCGGATGCACTTCGTCGTAGGAAGTCTGTATGCCTTCTATGGTTTGTACGTGGCGGTTGCGTACTTCCACCGCGAGTACCAGACAGGAGTTCACCGGCTTGCCATCCAGGATGACTGTGCATGAGCCGCATTCGCCAACATCGCATCCTTTTTTGGTACCGGTCAGGGCGCCTTCATTGCGTAGTGCGTCCAGCAGTGTGCGGTTGGGTTCGACTGCCAGTTCGCATGCTTCGTCATTGATGGTGACGGGGATGATTTGTTTCATGCTGCCTCCTTGATTGCTTGTTCTATCGCCCTGCGTGTGAGTACCTTCACCATTTGTCGACGGTAGTCAGCGCTGCCGCGGATATTGCTGATAGGGCGTGACTGATGCATCGCAGCTTCTGCAGCAGCGTCGATCAGCTCCGCATTCAGGCGCTGCCCGCGTAACAGAGCTTCTGCATCGTTGGCACGCAGCGGCGCTGGGGAAACGGCTGCCAGCACGATGCGTATGTCTTTGCAGGTCTTGCCGTCCATGGTCAGGGTGACGGCGACGCCGACAGTGGCCAGTTCCATTGCGATGCGGCGGCCGTGTTTGATATAAACCTTACCGGTGTGTGGTGCTGGCGGTGGAATTACGAGGTGGGTGACAATTTCATCGCTGGCCAGTGCAGTCTGGCCGGGGCCGGTTACAAAGCCATCAAGTGGCACCAGGCGATAACCGGCGGGGCCATAAATTTGGACGCTGGCACCGTCGGCAATCAAGGGCGCCAGTGTGTCTGCCGAAGGAGATGCGCGGCAGACATTACCGACTACCGTGGCACGGTTACGTACCTGTATCGACGCGAAGTCGGTCACGGCACGGCATAAGCTGGCGTAGTGCTGCTTTACGATGGCAGATGTTTCGACGGCGCGGGTGGTAGTTAGTGCGCCTATGCGCAAACCAGTTTGCCCGTCGTAATCCAGACCGCTCATGCCAGGGATTTTTTTGATGTTGATGACATGGTTGGGCTGACGCACATGTTCTTTGATTTGCACCAAAAGATCCGTTCCACCCGCGAGTAAGGTGCCCTTGCAACTTTGCAGCAGCGTGACTGCATCATCCAGCGTGGTCGGTTCGAAGTACGCAAAATCTCTCATCGGTTTTCCTTAAAGAGTCATGAATTGCTCACCATGCGCGCCCGGGGCTGGCTGTGAGTAGGTTCGTTTGCGCCAGAAAGGGCATGCGTGCGGCAGTGTTGTCAGCCGTGCTTCCTTTCTGGTCGTAGCCATAATCATTGCTTGCAACGTATCAGTAAATACATATAATCAAATTTATTAATCGTGTAAGGCTATGAATACTATGAGCAATAACAGCGTTTCATTGCGCCAGTTACGCGCATTCATTGCAGTCGCTACCGAGCAGAGTTTTACCCGTGCGGCTGATAAGCTGGATCTGTCCCAGTCTTCTGTGAGTACGCTGGTGCATGAGCTGGAAGCCAACCTGGGCTTGCGTTTGTTTGATCGTCATACGCGGCAATTGCACATCACCCAGGCGGGTGCCGAGTTGTTGCCGATGATGAAGAAAGCGGTATCGGATATCGATAGCGTGATCCTGAGTTCCAGCGAACTAAAGACGCTGGGGCGAGGGCGGGTATCCATCGCTGCTTCTTCGGTGCAAGCAGCCCTGGTTTTGCCGCATTACATCAAGCAGTTCGCACTTGATTACCCCGACGTCAAAGTAGAACTGCACGACGTCGCCGAACACCAGGTGACCAAGATGGTCTCTTCCGGTGAAGTGGATTTCGGTATCGGTACTGAATCCGTGAATCGCCCGGATCTGACTGCCTATCTGCTTTCAACTGATGCCTTCGTGGTGGTCATGCGTGCTGATCACGCATTGGCGCATAAACGTGTGTTGCGCTGGCGCGATCTGACCGAGGTGCCGGTGATAGGCCCGCACGTTGGCAACCCTATTCGTGATCGGCTGGACCAGGCGCTCGCGATAGAGGGCATATCGCTGTCACGTTTGTACGAGGTGTATTTGCCATTGACCATGGTCGGCATGGTCGAAGCCGGATTGGGTGTGGCAGTGATGAGTACTGCATTGACCAAGCTGGCAACCGGCCTGGGCCTGGTAATGCGTAACCTGGCGGACTTTGATGTCAGGCGCGAAGTGTCGCTGATCACGCATGCTGATCGCTCGCTTTCGCCTACCGCGCAGCGTTTTCGCGACATCCTGATACGCAGCAGATTTGAGGCTTTCCAGAATTGATTAGTCAGTGAGCCGACTGATTTTTCTCGCAGATTTCACGCTGCGATTTGCACTGTTTACGTGCGTTTTTTCGAGGTGTGCACGGCCATTTTTGAGCCCGGCTACACTCTCGATTTTTCTAAGCACTTGATGTGTTTCAACATATTTGTGACATGGCAGCTAGCTTTTAGCTGCGTATCTTGTCAAATTGCACTAAAATAGTGCGCCTGTGAAAGATGCAGATTCAGCCTATTCCTTCACGTATTAAAGCGACGCTATACATCAATTGTGTTCGCAGACTGTGATCCGGTCCTGAACCGGATGCGTACTTCCCCATTTAAATTAGGAGCAATTTTGACTCACGCCACCGTGGACGGCTTTCTTGCCATGGTCGCCAAGCGCGACCCTCATCAACCAGAATTTTTGCAAGCTGTTAAAGAAGTCATGCTCAGCTTGTGGCCTTTTATTGAAAGAAATCCGAAGTACGCAAAGGATGGCTTGCTGGAACGATTGGTAGAGGCAGAGCGTGTCATTCAATTCCGCGTGTCGTGGGTAGATGATCGCGGCCAGGTGCAAGTCAATCGTGCTTTCCGTATCCAGCACAGCTCGGCGATTGGTCCGTTCAAGGGCGGTATGCGTTTCCACCCGTCGGTCAATCTGTCTATCCTGAAATTCCTCGCGTTTGAGCAAAGCTTCAAGAATGCATTGACGACGCTGCCTATGGGTGGCGGCAAGGGCGGTTCCGATTTCGATCCTAAAGGCAAGAGCGAAGGCGAAGTCATGCGCTTCTGCCAGGCATTGATGTTTGAACTGTATCGTCACCTCGGTTCGGATACTGATATTCCGGCCGGTGACATCGGCGTGGGTGCGCGTGAAGTTGGTTACATGGCCGGCATGATGAAGAAGCTGTCGAACGACACTTCGGCCGTGTTTACGGGTAAAAGCCTGGCTTACGGTGGCAGCCTGATGCGTCCTGAAGCGACCGGTTATGGCACGGTTTATTTTGCTGAAGAGATGCTGCGTCACAGCGGTAAGTCATTCGACGGTATGACTGTTTCTGTTTCCGGTTCCGGCAACGTTGCACAGTTTGCAGTTGAAAAAGCAATGGAACTGAATGCGAAGGTCGTGGCGATGTCCGATTCCGGCGGCACGGTTTACGACAAAGACGGCTTCAATGAAGAGAAGCTGGAAGCAATGAAGGAATTGAAGAACGTCAAACGCGGTCGCGTCGAAGAGTTCGCCAAACAATTCAAATTGCAATACGAAGCCGGCAAGCGCCCATGGCATATCCCGGTACAGATCGCATTGCCTTGCGCGACGCAAAATGAACTGGACGGCAACGATGCGGCAACCCTGATCAAGAATGGTGTCGTTTGTGTAGCTGAAGGTGCGAACATGCCTTCGACGCTGGAAGCGGTCGATGCCTTCATCAATGCACGTATCCTGTACGCACCTGGCAAGGCCAGCAATGCAGGTGGGGTTGCAACCTCGGGCCTGGAAATGTCGCAAAATGCCTTGCGCCTGTCCTGGCACCATGCGGAAGTCGACGAGCGTTTGCATAGCATCATGAAAGAAATCCACGCAAACTGCGCACACCACGGCAAACGTGCTGATGGTTCCATCAACTATGTTGATGGCGCGAATATCGCTGGCTTCGTCAAGCTGGCGGACGCGATCCTGGCGCAAGGCGTTTATTAATTAATACCAACCCTTGCTCCATGGCATCAATCTGAACGCTTCCTTAACGGAAGCGTTTTTTGTTTCTACGTGTTATCCCTCATCAACAAGCGTTGATTGGGCATTGGGAACTGTGCCATTATGATGGGATCGAATATCAGTCAGTCGGCGATTGAATATCTGTCGGACACCAAAAGCCGAAAAGATCTATAATTACTTCATTGATGAAATAAATGAGCCGAAAGGATCCTGCTTGTAACTGCTTGCAAATGTTACTGGCAAGATCATCTCAAACATGAAATCCCGTTCATCCTTTGTCTATATCTGGTTCGCCTTCTTGCTGCTCTTTTCGCAGCACGTTGCGTTTGCCGGTGCGCTGACATATGTACAACAAACGGCTTTCGATCATCAATGTACCCTGGACGAGGGTGATGCTGCTGATGGCAATCTCTCCAAGCACCTTGCCTTAGATGAATTTGATGACGGCGCCTCGTCGTTGTCGATCAAACCATATGTGCCACAACTGATCGTGGCCAAGCTTGAAGTCACCTTCGAGCCATTCTTCTCGGTAGCATCGCTACCATATCGTTCCCGCGCACCACCTCTCGTTTAGCAGGCATTTGGCGTAATGGCGTGTGCCAGTTTCAAACATCGCACACATCTGGCCGTGTTGGTCAACGTCATCAAATAAACGAATAGGTCATGGATCGTCAGATGATCTTGACCTGCACCGGAAGCCTTACGTTTCCCTATTCGGATGCCTGCCATCAAACAACTCATTTGGAACAAGCTGGTCGCACATCATCCGTCGCTGATGTCGTTTCAACCGCTGTTTCAACGCTTATGACTTCTTGAGAGGTAGTTAGAAATGAACAACAATCAAACAAGCACGGCAGTACAAGCCGGCACAGGATACAAAAATCGCTGGATGCAACTCATCATTGGTATCGTATGTATGGGTTTCGTGGCGAACTTGCAGTATGGCTGGACCCTGTTCGTAACGCCTATGGACAATGCCCACCACTGGGGTAAAGCTGCGATTCAACTCGCATTCTCGATCTTTATCGTGACTGAAACATGGCTGGTGCCTATCGAAGGTTACCTGGTCGATAAATTTGGTCCTCGTCCTGTTGTTGCCGGTGGTGCAGTATGTGCCGGCCTGGGCTGGATCATTTACAGCTTCGCTTCGTCGCTGCCTATGTTGTACGCTGGTGCAGTGATCTCGGGTATCGGCGCTGGTTGCGTCTACGGTACCTGCGTTGGTAACGCGTTGAAATGGTTCCCGGACCGTCGTGGTCTGGCAGCTGGTTTGACCGCTGCCGGTTTCGGTGCTGGTGCCGCGATCACGGTGATTCCTATCGCTAACATGATCCAATCGGCTGGCTACGAAAAAACCTTCTTTACCTTCGGTATCATCCAGGGCGTAAGTATCTTCATCCTGTCTATGTTGCTGGTTAAACCAGTTGCACCTAAAGCTGCATTGGCTAAAGCCGGTTCCGCTACCAAGGTCGATTACACCACCAAGCAAATGCTGAAATCGCCAGT
>JBEBUE010000132.1:0-7466 GCA_040393485.1 Herminiimonas sp. | reverse complement strand
ACAGTAGAAGAGATTTTTTGAGGTCATCCAAGGTCCTGGCATGTTGTTTGGGGGAATGGCTTGTTCGTACTTATTCACGTTCTCGTCTCGGGTCTAATTCCGTATCAATCCGGTTCAGGATTTCATCAAAGTTCTGGGTCCGGTTACCATCTTCATCCCAGGCTTCAAAGTTGAGCAATTTCTGGTTGGAGGATGTCGTATATCGGGCGGCCTGCTTTCCGTTTGGATACCAGGCCTCATAATCGGCGCCATTTTTGTGTTGCGTGTATTTGATTGCACGCTGCCCGCTTTTGTAAAAACTTTCGCCTTCCTTGGTGTCCGGGTCGATATTATTAAATTTTTCCAAGACCTTGCCATCCAGGTAATAGATGCTGCAGGAGCCGATGACCTGGGAACTATCAAAGCTAAAAATGGCATTTGCATCCCTGATCCAGAATGGCGAGGATTGTGGCCGTTTGTTCTTTTGATAGAAATCCTGAACCAGGAACAAACCATCCGCATCGCGTCCGAGCAGCACACGGAAATAGCCGTTCTCTACCGGAACGGCGGAGTATGGATTCCTTTCGTAGGCGCAGTCGCAATCAGCGGGAGTTTCATCAGGACTGAAGTAACTAATGATGGGCTGTTTCACCGCCAGCTGGGATTGGATATGTGCGGGTATCCTTGTGGATGCTGGGAAATAGTTTGTTGAGCAGCCATTTAAAAGCAATATGATGCCGATGATTAACAGGCGGAAATGATTTTTCGAAGCCATGATAAGTCCCAATAGAAATGTGGGCCATCTGGAAACAGTATGGAATCAGCGCATCATACTGAGCTCGCATTGCGATAAAAGCAGCGTGGGGAAAAATAGAGTTTTCTTGTCAATCAGTTTGGCAAAAAAAAGCGGACGTACGAAATGGCAATATGCGACAAAATATGTTGTCGCTTTTATTGCACACCTATTCGTCATGCCGGCGCCATGTCAAAGTCCCGTCACAATCAGCGACTAGCATGATGGTAACCAACCCACATACAGGTGACGTATGCGTACTCGGGATTTGCTGATGCATGGCAGTACCGGCTTCGTGCGCGGCGCCAGTCATGCCAATGACGCGGCGAGCCTTTCGTCGCCGTCGCGCGTATCATCTGTCAACATGACACGTTACGCACTCTACTTTAGTCCCGCGTCCGACTCAGCCTGGGCCGATGCCGGCAGTCGCTGGCTGGGGCGACATCATGCGAGTCCGGAGCCAGTCCCGCAGCTTCGTATCCCCGGCATTCCCGGTTTGTTGCTGAGTAGCCTGACGGCGGACGCGCGGCGCTACGGTTTCCATGCAACGCTGAAAGCGCCGTTTCATTTGTTCGAAGGTTTTAACGAGGCGCACTTGCTGCAAATGGCACAGGCATTCTGCGCGCTGCAAAAGCCGATCGCCCTCAATGAAGTGCATGTGCGCCCGTTGCAGGATTTCCTGGCCTTGCAGGTAAATGGCCCGCTGGATGAACTCGGTGAGTTGGCGATGCGTTGCGTCAGTTATTTTGATTTGTTGCGTGCGCCGTTGACCGAACCGGAATTGGCCAGACGTCGCCATGCTGGCATGAACGCGCGACAGAACGCGTTGTTGCAACGGTGGGGATATGCGCATACGGAAGAATTCTTCCGTTTCCATATGACGCTGACGGACGCCTTGACGCACGTGGACCCCGATGTGATCTACGCGATACGCAAAGCAGCCGAACAGCATTTCGCTGCAGTTACGGCCACCGAGCCGCTGGTGATCGATGCATTGACGATTGCACGCGAAGAGTCGCCCGGTGCGCCTTTCGTTGCGTGGCAGCGTATCCCGTTTTCGATGCAGGGCGAGCGTCCTGCCCTGCCGCCGGGTGGCCGCGTATTCTTTTGCGTTGGTCCATCCGGTGTGGGCAAGGATAGCCTGTTGCAATGGGTGCGCGATCACTTGTCGGAGGATGACAACGTGGTGTTTGCGCAGAGGACAATCACGCGCGCGGCTGATCCGAGCGAGGCGCATGAAGCGGTGGATGCCGCTACTTTCTGGCGGCTGGCCGCGGGCGGCCAGTTTGCCATGGTGTGGCAGGCGAACGATTTGTGTTACGGCGTGCGGCGCGCGATCGAGGCAGACCTGAAAGCCGGGCGCGATGTCGTCATCAATGGTTCGCGCGCCTACGTTCCGCAATTGCAGCAAGCATTCCCGGATGCGATCGTGATCTGGATAGAGGCGAGTGAAAACCTGCTACGCGAACGCCTGGAAGCGCGTCATCGCGAAGAAGGCCCAGCTTTGTTGAAGCGCCTCAAGCGCGCCAAAGCTTATGCGCCATCGAACCAGGCGCAAGTGATACGACTGGATAACAGCGGACCGATGGAGGTAGCCGGCCAGAAGCTGCTGCAAATACTGAAAGAGCGGAAATAGTCCGTTCCGCTATCAGGCCGTCCCGCTCTAGAGCTTAGCCTGGCAACGCCATAAACCGTGGCCGGACGCCAGGTACTTTTGCTCGAATGGCGTGATGCAGCGCTCCGGTTCATACGCATCACAAGTGACTTTTTGCTGTGTCAGTAATTCCAGCGCGCTGGCGAATTCTTCGATATAAATCTGCCAGTTGCTGCGACATTCCAGTATCCCGCCAAGTGCGACGATGCTCGGGAAAATCGCATGTCCATGCCAGCGTCGGGTCAGGTGGCCGATCTTGGGCCATGGATTCGGATACAGGATGTAATGCCTGGCTGGACGTATCCCGCTTTCAAGCAACAGGCGCCAGTAATCCACCAGATCAGCGCGTACCCGCAGGCAATTAGCGGGAATGGCGTCTGGCCATTGCGTATTACGTGCGATCCGGTCGGCAGACTGGTCGACCCCGATGACAAAGTGATCGGGGAATTGGGTTGCGAGGTTGAAGCTTGATAATCCGACACCGCAGCCGGCATCCAGTATCAGTGGTGGGCTGCCAGCGGCTTGCCATGCTGCGATGCTGTGCTCGAAGGCCTTGCGATTGTAATCAGTAATCGGCTTTTGGAACGGATGCCGGGCATGGCGCTCGACCTGCGCTTGCAGTTGCGCATGGGCTTCGGTTTGCTGGCTGGTGATGAAATGGGAATTCGCGTACATCGCGATGCAGCGCTAACGGAGAAGGCGAAATTATGCCTGCATAGTCCGCAAAGGGCTATGCAGGCATAGAAAAAGCGGCTTAGTGTATCGTCAGTGCCTGGCTCATGAAAGCATCATAATTGCCCAGGAATTCATCGATTTCCTCGACGCTCGGTTCAGTCGCAATCAGATCGCGAACATTTTTACGAAAGGATTCGGCTGAGGCACCTGCGATGAATATTTCGCGTTTGGCTGGCTTATCCATGATTTCATAGCCGCCGAAGCGCAGGGCGTCCTGCCCGTCATCAGCACCGAATTCTACGACGCTGTATTGCTCGCTGTTGTAGATCACGTTCATATAATCTCCTGTCGCTATTGCAATGAAGAAATCATCGCGTTGATAGGGAAATGGCGTTGTTCGGAGCAATTTCAAGTGTTGGACAGGGATTCCGCCCATAAGTTGGTAACGGACTGTAAGAAAAGAAATTAAGTGCCAGAAAGAAATATTAACAATTCAGGCCGGATTGACTTCAGTTCGCGGGCTGGCCGCAATCTATGTCTTCGCCCAGCGTGAGCCAGGCGTCATACGGTGCTTGCGTCAGGAATAGTCGCAGTTGCTCCAGATGTTCGGTGTTGGCGACGCTGATGTAAAGACGGGCGGGTTTGTCGCGCAGTATGCGGTTGAGGGTGACGCGCATGATCAGGTTGCCGGTGCAGTGCATGCAGCCGGGGGCAACACGGGCAATTTTCAGGAGCGGTGTGGCAGGCAATGCATCGAGGGCGCTGTGCCCGTCGGGCAGCCCTTCCAGGATAATGGCCGTATCTTGCGTGGCATCAAGACGGCTGTGGATTGTGCTTTCACGGTTGGCGGCGCGTCCGCCCAGCACTAGCGAGGTGAGTGTCATACCCCTTTTTTAGCGATCTTGCCTGGTTCTACTCCCAATTGTTTGAGCTTGCGGTACAGGTGCGTGCGTTCGAGGCCGGTTTTTTCTGCTACGCGCGTCATGCTGCCACCTTCCTGGCCCAGATGATGCTCGAAGTAGGCGCGCTCGAAGGCATCGCGTGCTTCACGCAAGGGCAATTCAAACGAGGCCGTGAAGAATTGCGTATCAGCTGACATCAGCGGGGCGCTGGCGATAGATGGATACATCTGGCTTGAGGTCGCAGGCAGTGCTTTGTCCAGTGGGGCGTGATGGTGGTCGGCGACAGCGATCGGTGCGCGTACCGGCATGCTGGCGATACGCGTGACTTCCTGGCCACGGGTCAAGCCTTGCTGTACTGCTTTCAATAACTTTTGCAGCGAAATTGGTTTTTCGAGGAAGTTAAGCGCACCGATGCGGGTTGCTTCGACCGCGGTATCTATCGTCGCATGCCCGGACATCATGATGACCGGCATGGTCAGCATGCCATCACGCTGCCATTCCTTGAGCAGGGTGACGCCGTCGGTATCTGGCATCCAGATATCCAGCAAGACCAGGTCAGGTTTGGCCGCAGCACGCAGTTCGCGCGCCTGCTGAGCATTCTCTGCAGTTGCCACGACATGCCCTTCATCCCCCAGGATTTCCGAGAGCAATTCGCGTATGCCCATCTCGTCGTCAACAACTAGAATATTTGCCATCTGTTTCCCTCCCTCATCTTGATTGCCCCCCTAATGCGCTACGTTTTATTGCAGCTTTCATTCGGAGGATAACTTTAACAGCAAAATAGCTACTTTCGCACCGTTCGTATCGCTACGGTTCTGAATATCTATGCGGCCGCCGTGCTCCTCGATAATCTTTTTCACCATGGCCAGACCGAGGCCGGTACCGCGTGGCTTCGACGTGATGTATGGCTCGAATGCATGCGCCAGTATCTTGGGCGTAAAGCCGGGGCCATTATCGGTGATGGTCAGCTGCACGGCGTTGCTGACGGCACCATCGGAACTGCGGTAATGGATTTCCTCGGTAATGATATCTATGCGTGGCGCGGCGGCTTGCTCGCCGCGGTCTGCCACGGCATCCTGTGCATTTTGCAGCAGGTTATGGATCACCTGGCGTAATTGCGTCGGATCACCCATGATCAGTGGCAAGTCCTGTGCCAGTGACGCATGGATGATATCGCCGCCGTCGCCATTGAGATAGAGGTGCAGGATTTCTTCTATCAGCGCATTCAAATCCAGCAAAGACAATACTGCCGGTGGCGTCTTCGCGTAATCGCGGAAGTCGTCCACCATGCGTTTCATGGCCGTGACCTGGTTCACGATGGTTTCCGTGCTGCGTTCCAGTACCTTGGCGTCGGCTTCGTTCAACTTGCCTTCCAGCTTCATGTGTAAGCGTTCGGCAGAAAGCTGGATGGGCGTCAGCGGATTTTTGATTTCATGTGCCAGGCGACGTGCTACTTCACCCCATGCGATCGAGCGCTGTGCCGAAATCACGTCGGAAATATCATCGAACACGACTACATAGCTGCCTTCGCGCGCCCCTGGCAGGCGTGAGCCGCGTGCCAGCAGGGAAATGTCGTTTTCGGCTTCCGGCCCACCCATGCGACGCGGTACGTCAATCTGATGTTGCCAGTGCAGGTTTTCGCCACCAGCGCGACCAGCAGCCGATTGCGCGCTCTGCTCCGAGAAGGATTGCGTGATGACCTGGGCGAATGCGCTGAGGCCTTCAATATCCTTTAACGGTTTGCCTATGTGCTGGGCAAAGTCGTGCTGCAATATACGCTCAACGGATTCGTTGCAGGTGACTAATTTGAAGTTGCGGTCGAGGACCATCACACCCGCTGACATATTCGCGAGTACTGATTCCAGATAGCCTTTGGCATTTTCCAGTTCGAAGCGGTTCTTTTCGACCGAGGCGCGCGCGTCGGCCAGCTGGCGCGTCATCGTATTAAACGATTGCGTCAGGGTGCCGAGTTCATCCCTGGATGCCACAATCGGGCGCGGTGACAAATTGCCTTCGGCTACGGCCTTGGTGCCTTCTGCCAGCAGCAGCAGCGGTTTGGCCAGGTCGGTAGCGATCAGGAAAGCCGCGGCAATTGCCCCGAAAATCGCCAGCAGCAGGGTCAGCGTCAGGGTCACAATGTAAATCTTGCGCAAGCCGGTACGGGCCAGATAGCGCTCCTGGTATTCGCTATAGGCGAGGCGCAAAGCTTCTGCGTTGGTGGCCAGCTGTTCGGGTACCGGCTGGCGCAATTGCAGGTAGCGGGTATCGTTTTGCAGCAGCAAGGCCTTACTGGAGGTAGGGATTTCCACCACCACGCGCAGATACATGCTGTTGGCGTTATTCGTGGCGGGGTTGGTATTGCTCGCTGCTTTGCTGTTGCTGGTCTCGTCCTGGAGTTCGTTATTGCCTTCGATGACGGCGTAGTAACGTGTCTGGCGCGCCTGGCGCAGCATGGCCGCGGTCGGCAGGTCAGGCAGCAACGAACTGAGCTGCGAGCCGGAGCTGGCGATCATTTGTCCGCTGCTGGTCACAATGACGGCTTCCTGCTGCAGGTTTTGGTCACGCATGCGCGACAGCTGTGTGATTTGCATCGCATCCGATAGGTCGGATAGCTCCAGCGCCATATTGCGCGCCTTGGTTTGCAAGTCGCTCAAGGAAGAATCGAGTGCTGCCCGGCCCAGGTTGAGGCCAGACTCCAGAGCCGATTCAACGCGTACGTCGAACCACGATTCGATCGAACGCGAGACAAATTGCACTGATACCGTATAAATCACTGCACCCGGCAAGATACCGATGATGGCGAATAGCAGTACCAGTCGCGCCATCAGCTTGGAGCCAAACTTGCCGCGCTTGTAGCGTTTGTAGAGGCGCACCAGCAGCAGTATCACCAGCAGCAGCAGCGCACCGGCGACGACTGCGTTAAGGATCAGCAGCCACGGATAGTTTTGTTCAAACAGGTTGGAGTTTTCAGATGCTGACGCGAGCAGGAACAACAATATGCTGACTACCGCCCCGCCGACGACCAGCAGATACCGAAGGAGTCGGGTCACTGACGTTCCGCCGTATAGGTAAAGCGTTTCCAGTTCGACGACAGTCGCCAGTCGCTACTGTTCATTGCGTGGACCTGGAACGGTTTGGGTAATTGCGCCACATCAAGCTGCATGCGCACCGCGACTTCGTAGGTTTGGCCTACTTTCAGTGTGTTGCGATCAGCGATGACCCAGCGATTCGGACGACGCACCATGGACAGCGCATCATCCAGTGTGGCAAAGCTTTGCTGCAAGCGACCGGTGATCGCGGCGTGATACTGGCGCGTCAGGACATTGTAGGAAATGCGTATGGTCTGGCTTTCGCTGACTTCCTTGGCGTCGAACCAATACCAGCGCGGTTTGTTGATTTCGATCTCGGTGGTGAAGTACAGCGGGATGCCGCGCGTTAATGCGTCTTCCAGGCCGCGGCTCAA
>JBEBUE010000131.1:0-7480 GCA_040393485.1 Herminiimonas sp. | reverse complement strand
GCATAAACTTGATCTGTTGCCTAAGTTGATCGCTGGTTATCAGCAAGTGTTGACGCGACTACGGGACGCAGGTGTCGAGTGGGTGCAGATTGATGAGCCTATTCTTGCACTGGAGCTGGACGCTGCATGGCGTGCTGCCTTCGAACCGACTTATCTAGCCTTGGCGCACCTTGCGCCTAAGCTGTTGTTGGCTACTTACTTCGATCAAGTGCGTGAGCACAGCGCTTTGCTGCGCAGCTTGCCGGTAGCCGGTGTGCATCTGGATCTGGTGCGTGGTGCCGACCAGTTGCCTGCATTCCTGCAGGACTGGCCGCGAGGTCGCGTGTTGTCGGCCGGTGTGGTGGATGGTCGTAATATTTGGCGCGCAGATTTGGATCGTGCGCTGGCCTTGCTTCAGCCTTTGCATGCGGCGCTGGGCGAGCATTTGTGGGTCAGTGCGAGTTGCTCGCTGTTGCACGTACCAGTGGATCTCGCGCACGAAAACAAGCTGGATACCGAGCTCAAGGGTTGGCTCGCATTTGCAACGCAAAAGGTCGCGGAAATCGCGGTGCTCAAACGTGCTTTGCATGGTGAAGAGCAGGCGGTGAGTGCGCAATTCACGGCAGCTGCATTGGCAGTTGCTGCCCGCAAGGTTTCGCCACGTATTCATAACCCTTTGGTGCAGAAGCGCTTGCGCCAGATCGATGACATTTCAGCTAATCGCAATAGTGTATTTGCTCACCGCATCGCCAAGCAGCAAGCGCGTTTTAATCTCCCTGCATTTCCGACGACGAATATCGGTTCCTTTCCGCAAACGACAGATATCCGCCAGGCACGTGCGCAGTACAAGCGCGGCGAGATGGGGCATCTGGATTACCTCAATCGCATGCGAGATGAAGTGCGCCTGGTTGTGCAAAAGCAGGAAGAGATAGGCCTGGACGTGCTGGTGCACGGCGAGCCGGAGCGCAACGACATGGTCGAATACTTCGGCGAGCAGTTGTGGGGCTATGCCTTCACAGCGAACGGTTGGGTACAGAGCTACGGTTCACGCTGCGTCAAGCCACCGTTCATCTACGGCGACGTGTATAGGCCGGAAGCCATGACGGTGGGCTGGAGTGAATTCGCGCAGAGCCTGACAGACAAACCGATGAAAGGAATGCTGACCGGTCCGGTCACCATGTTGCAATGGTCTTTCGTGCGTGATGACCAGCCGCGCGACCAGACTGCCTTGCAAATTGCACTGGCCTTGCGTGATGAAGTAGTGGATCTTGAAAAAGCCGGTATCGGCATGATCCAGATCGACGAGCCTGCATTCCGCGAAGGTTTACCACTGAAGGCTGTCGACTGGCCACACTACCTGGATTGGGCTGTGAAGGCTTTCCGTATCACTGCTTCCGGGGTACAGGACGATACACAGATTCATACCCATATGTGCTATTCGGAGTTCAATGACATCCTGCCGTGGATTGCGGCGATGGATGCTGATGTCATCACCATCGAAACTTCGCGCTCGGACATGGAGTTGCTGGATGGCTTCGGTGAGTTTGCCTATCCGAATGATATAGGCCCCGGTGTCTATGACATACATTCGCCGCGCATACCCAGGGTGGAAGAGATGCAACGTCTGTTACGCAAGGCGCGTGGCGTGATTCCTGATCAGCGTTTGTGGGTGAATCCTGATTGCGGCCTGAAAACACGCGGCTGGCCGGAAACTACCGCCGCTTTGGAAAACATGGTGTTGGCTGCACGTACTTTGCGTGCAGAAGTCGCGCAGCAAGCGCAGGCAGCCTGAGCTGCTCAGCAAATCTAAGCAAAACGGGTACATGTGTGGGCGCTGTACCCGTTTTTTCATGGTGATGGCGGTAACAGTATGGCTGGGGGCGCCTGCAGGTGCAGTAATCGTATGTATTCAAGCCGGTAATTGTTAGAATGGCGCATTACGGGGTCGCGCAGTCTGTATAGCGCGGCTTTCCACCCATTATTCTTGCCAAGATAGACATTCCCTATGTTGAGTTACCGTCATGCCTTTCATGCAGGCAATCACGCCGATGTACTCAAGCATCTGGTCCAGATTCAGTTGCTGAAATACCTGAATCAAAAAGACACGCCGTATATGTATATCGATACCCATTCGGGTGCCGGTGTGTACGCGCTTGATGGCAATTACGCCGCCAAAAATGCCGAGTTCGAAACAGGTATTTCCAAGTTATGGGACCGGAAGGATTTGCCGGAGGCGCTGGCCGATTATGTACAAGTCGTCAAAGCCTTGAATCCAAGCGGCAAGTTGCGCTACTACCCGGGCTCGCCATACTGCGCCGATGCCATCATGCGTGAACAGGATCGACTGCGTTTGTTTGAACTGCATCCGGCTGACAGCAAGCTGCTGGCAGATAATTTCCGCAAGCTGGAGGCACATGCAGCCGAGCAGGGCAGGCGTCCGACCGTGCGCGGCAAACGGATCATGATAGAGCGTGCCAATGGTTTCCAGGGACTAAAAGCGCTGCTGCCACCACCGTCGCGTCGGGGGCTGGTGCTGATTGACCCGCCGTATGAAGACAAGACTGATTATCGTAGCGTGGTGCAAACCGTATCGGACGCATTGACACGTTTTGCGACCGGTACTTATGCAGTCTGGTATCCGGTGTTGAATCGCCTTGAATCACGTCAAATGCCGGACAAACTGAAGCGCCTGAGTGCGAACGGCTGGCTCAATGTCACATTGTCTGTAACGACGCCGTCGCCGGATGGTTTTGGTTTGCACAGCAGTGGCATGTTTGTGCACAATCCGCCATGGACGCTGGAACCCATGTTGCGCGAATTGATGCCGTATTTGGTCAAAACCCTGGGTGGCGATGAGGGTGCCGGATTTACGCTGGAGTCAGGACAAACCGTGGCGACCAATACCGGGACGCGGCGAGTATAAGGGCAGGGAGAAGTTCGTAACGATTGTTGTACCGAAAAACCACAGACATTTCTATTTTTCCAGTATAGAAAACACTGGTGAAACGGAAGACTTGCGTCATAGAAATATTAACGGAATAATGGGCTGATTAGATTTGCAGCAGCAGCTACAAATTGCCGGTTCGTTTTCATGACGCGCAGTCTGTGGTGAGACACCATCCATCCATGCGGTATCGTCTAAAGAATAACAATGCAGATATCGCCCGGATGTACAGAATGTTTGATCGAATGTGAATGCTGCAATGCCTGTGCATGGCAGACATTTTTCAAGATTTAACAGGGACGTGCCTTGGTTGATCTATGCGTTCTGCTTAATAAACAGAGACAACAATCTTGATGATCACCAACCTCAATCAGCATTTGCCTGATGACCATCCCCGCGTTAAGGAATTCTTCCTGGCGCGACAACCTATATTGAATAACGAGCAGGATCTGGTAGCGTACGAGCTCCTGTTTCGTCGCGCGTCGTCGGGCCCAGCTAATGTAGTGGATGATCTGGCTGCTACTGCTTCGGTGATCGCACACGCATCCGAGCTGGGTATTGGTAACGTCATCGGCAATTCGCTGGGTTTCTTCAACGTCGACGCAGCAGTATTGATGTGTGATTTTGTGAACTTCCTGCCAAGCGACAAGGTGGTGCTGGAAATTCTGGAAACCGTAGAGATCACGCATGAGCTGGTAGAGCGTGTGGCTGCCATGGTGGAACAAGGTTTTACATTTGCTCTGGACGACGTCATCTCGCATTCGGATGAGTTGAGGAATTTGCTGCCGCTCATCAAGATCATCAAGATCGATATCACCGGCATGAGTCAAGGTGAGCTGGCCAAGCTGGCAGATCACTTCCGTCAGGATGGCAAGCTCTTGCTTGCGGAAAAAGTCGAAACCGTCGAACAATTCCAGGTTTGCATGGATCTAGGTTTCCACTATTTCCAGGGCTACTACTTTGCGCGGCCGGTCATTCTTTCAGGTAAAAAACTGGCGCCGTCGCAAATTGCGATCATGCAGCTGATGGCGCTCATCATGGCCGATGCAGATACCACGGAAATTGAACGCAATATCAAGAAAGATGCATCGCTGGTCCTGACGTTGCTGCGGCTGGCAAATACTCCCGGCGTGGGTGTTACGCAGCGCATCGATTCACTCGGTCAGGCGCTGACCGTGCTCGGTCGTCGTCAATTGCAGCGCTGGTTGCAAATCATACTGTACGCCGAACATAACAAGGGTAGTCACTTCACATCGCCTTTGCTGCAACTGGCGACTACGCGCGGTAAATTACTTGAGCTGATTACCGAGAAACTGCGTCCGGATAATCGTGCGATGGCGGATACTGCATTTACCGTTGGGATCATGTCCCTCATGGATACGCTGTTCGGCCAGTCGATGGAAGAAATCCTGGATCAGGTCTCGGTGGTGAGCGAAGTGACCGACGCTTTGCTGTATCGCAAGGGGTTTTACGGCGATTTGCTGAAACTGGCTGAATACATAGAGCAAATAGAAAAGACCGGCGTCTTGCTGATTCCTACCTTGCAGAAGTTACAGCTGTCGATAGAAGACATGTATGCCTTGCAACTGTCAGCATTCGAATGGAGCAACAATGTATCTGGTTGCGTCTGATTTTTTGCTGTCCACATTCGCCTGATTCTCTGTCGGCAATTTTGTTCATGTTATAGCCATGCAGTCATGCGACTTGTCGTCCCGCATGACGTTAAAATAGCGGCATGACGAATCAAGCAAATACCAACGATAACGATGATGACGACGGCGATAACAGTGCGCCGCCGATTCCTGCCGGCTCCAAAAATTACATGACGCCGCAGGGGCATCTGCGCATGAAAACCGAGCTGCTGAAGCTGATCGATGTAGACCGGCCAGAAGTAGTGCAAATTGTTTCGTGGGCGGCGTCGAATGGCGATCGTTCGGAAAACGGCGACTACATTTATGGCAAGCGCCGTCTGCGTCAAATAGACGGGCGCATACGCTTCCTCACCAAACGCCTGGACCTGGCGGAAGTGGTAGACCCTAGCATCCATCATGGCAGTGACCAGATATTCTTTGGTGCCACCGTACGCTATGAAACGCAAGCCGGCGAAGAGCACACTGTCACCATACTGGGTATTGATGAACTGGATCCGCTGAATGGAAAGATCAGCTGGATATCACCGGTTGCGCGTGCACTGACCAAGGCGCGTGAAGGCGATACCGTGCTCCTGAAAACACCAGGTGGGCTGGAAGAATTATTGATACTGGAAGTCACTTATCCGGCTCCGGAATGAAGCCAGGTCAGAAGTGAAACAGAAGTAAGCGAGAAGTAAAAAGCGGCAGGCTAAGAGAGGACTTAGCCTTTGTCGCGCAACAAGCGGGTTACACCCGGAATACTGCGTAGGTTGCGCATCAGGCGCGCCAAATGCACGCGATCTTCGACCTGTACCGTGAAGTGTAGGTAAGTGATCATGTGATCCTTGTCCTCATCCATGCCGACATGCGTAATATTCGAGTCGGACTCACCGATTTCTGCCGCGACGCGGGCGAGTATGCCTTTTTCATTGCGTGCCAGCAGCGTAATGCTACAGTCGAAACGGCGATCGATATCCGAACCCCAGACGACATCTATCCAGCGATCCGGCTCTTTCGAATGCTGTCTGCGGGCGACGTCGCAATCATGCGTGTGTATGGTCAATCCCTGATCGCGTTTCATCTGGCCGATGATGGTGTCACCCGGGATAGGCTGGCAGCATGATGCCAGTTGTACCGATACGCCTTCGCTGCCGTAGATCACGACCGGATCGATTTTCTTCGGTAGTACTTCACCGTTGGCATCGATCTGTGGTCGAGGCACTAACTGATCGTTTTCGACCATGCCAAGGATGTGGCGTGCCACCAGTGCCGCCATGCGTTTGCCGACGCCGATGTCGGCATACAAATCATCCAGCGATTTCGCGCTCGATTCATTCAGCAGACGTTCAGCTACCGGTTGCGGCAGTTCCGGATCCAGATTCAGGGTCACCAACGCTTGCGACAGCAGGCGGCGTCCCAGTTCTATTGATTCGGTCAGGTTAATCGTGCGCAGGTGATGGCGGATCGCCGAGCGTGCCTTGCCGGTACGTACGAAGCCCAGCCAGTTTGGATTCGGGCGTGAGGTCGGCGACGTAATGATCTCGACGATGTCGCCGTTACGCAGCTCGGTACGCAGCGGCACTTGCTCCAGATTGATTTTTACAGCAATGGTCTGGTCGCCGATGTCAGTGTGGATCGTGTAGGCGAAGTCCAACGCTGTCGCGCCACGAGGCAGTGCGATGATTTTTGACTTCGGCGTGAACACATAAACGGAGTCCGGGAACAGATCGACCTTCACGTGTTCCAGGAACTCGGCGGAGTCGCCAGTCTGTTTCTGGATATCGAGCAGCGATTGCAGCCAGGCGTGTGTGCGTTGCTGCAGGTCGGACAGGCTGCCTTCGTCGTCCTTATACAGCCAGTGTGCGGCCACGCCAGATTCAGCGACACGATGCATGTCCTGGGTACGGATCTGGAATTCAATCGGCGTACCGTAAGGGCCGATCAATGTGGTGTGCAGCGACTGGTAGCCATTCAGTTTCGGAATGGCGATGTAATCCTTGAATTTGCCCGGCATAGGCTTGAACAGCGCATGCAACGTACCAAGCGCGACGTAGCAATTGGCAAAGCTATCCACTACTACGCGGAAACCGTAGATATCCAGCACTTGCGAGAAAGACAGGCGCTTGTTCAGCATCTTGGTGTAGATGCCGTACAGGGTTTTTTCGCGGCCGTAGACTTGTGCCGGGATGCCGGTTGCGTCCAGCGTGTTATTGACCGATTCGAGGATCTTGCTGACCACTTCGCGACGATTACCGCGTGCCGCCTTGACTGCCTTGGCCAGCGTCTTGTAACGCATCGGGTAAAGGTGTGAGAAGGCGAGATCCTGCAGTTCGCGATAGATATTGTTGAGGCCGAGTCGATGCGCAATCGGCACATACACTTCCATCGTTTCGCGGGCAATACGACGTTTTTTAACAGGTGCCATCGAGCCGAGCGTGCGCATATTGTGCAGGCGGTCGGCCAGTTTGACGAGAATGACGCGCACATCGCGCGCCATCGCCAGCAGCATTTTGCGGAAATTTTCCGCCTGTGCTTCTACCTGGCTTTGGAATTCGATTTTTTCCAGCTTGGACAGGCCATCCACCAGATTCGCGACCGGTGCGCCAAAGCGTTCGATCAGCTCATCCTTGCGGACATCCTGGTCTTCCATCACGTCGTGCAGCAACGCTGCCATGATGGCTTGTGCATCCAGCTTCCAGTCAGCGCAGATTTCGGCGACAGCGATAGGGTGCGAGATGTAGGGTTCGCCCGACATACGCATCTGGCCAAGGTGTGCTTCATCCGAGAAGCGATAGGCTTCCTTAAGCTTCTTCAGTTCGGAAGGCGTCAGGTACTCGGAGAGTTTGGTCGTAAGTTGCGTGACCGAAGCAACACCAGCGACAGGTGCTGGTGTGGTGGCGGATGCGGTTTTCTTTTGAGGCATTTT
>JBEBUE010000130.1:0-7488 GCA_040393485.1 Herminiimonas sp. | reverse complement strand
GTCGCTGGGGGCTGGTGCTGCGGGCGGTAGGTGAGTCGCCTTCGGCCGCTCATTCGGTTGGTTATCGCGTGATCTTCCTGCGTTATCTGGCGGTCGCTTTCGGTGGCGCGATGGCGGGGGCGGGCGGTGCCTTCCTGTCGGTGTATTACACGCCATTGTGGAGTGAAGGCATGGTGGCCGGACGCGGCTGGATTGCGCTGGTGCTGGTGGTCTTTGCCACCTGGCGTCCCTTGCGTGTGGTATTTGGCGCGTACTTGTTTGGCGGCGTGATGATCCTGCAGTTATTTGTGCAGGGGGCGGGCCTCAAGCTCGATGTGCCTTCGCAATTGCTGTCCTCACTGCCTTACCTGGCAACTATCGTGGTGCTGGTATTGATCTCGCGCAATATAAACACCATACGCCTCAACGCACCATTTTCCCTCGGACAGCCGTTCCGTCCGGATGCATGAAGAAATGTTTTTGACACCTGTTTATCTATAAAAAAAGAGGAGACCTGAAATGTCATACGATTTTCGTCACATCCATCGTCACATAAGTCGTTCCTTCGTTGGCCTGGCAGTTGGCTTTGGTTTGCTTGCCTCGGCGCAGGCGACCGAGCCGCTCAAAACCTGCTTTTTATATGCCACGCCGATAGGCGAAAGCGGCTGGGCGTATCAGCATGAACTGGCACGCAAAGAACTGGTTGCCGCCATGGGCAATAAAATCACCACCAAGTTTGTGGACAATATACATGGCGGGCCTGATGCCGAACGCGTGATCAGGAATTTTGTGCAGGAAGGATGCAAGCTGATTTTCACGCCATCCTTTGGTTTCATGGAGCCGACCATCAAGGTGGCACGGCAGGCACCGAATGTGATTTTCATGCAGGGTACCGGCTATAAAACAGCTCCCAACGTTGGTACTTATAACGCGCGCTATTACGAAGGCCGTTATCTGGAGGGAGTACTGGCAGGCAAGATGAGCAAGAAGGGCATTGCCGGTTATGTCGGTGCCTTCCCGATACCTGAAGTATTGCAAGGTCTGAATGCATTTACGCTGGGTATGCGCAGTGTCAATCCGCAGGCTCAGGTCAAACTGATCTGGGTGAATTCCTGGTACGACCCGGGCAAGGAAAGAGACGCGGCAAATACCCTGATCAAGCTGGGTGCTGACGTCCTGGCCTATGCACCATCGGGCATCGCGATCGTCACGATGGCGGAGGGGCAGGGTGTGTACACCTTGGGTTACTACTCGGATATGGCCAAATTCGGTCCCAAGACCAACCTGACTTCGCTGGTACATACCTGGGGTAATTTTTACATCAAGGAAGTGGAAGACGTGCTGGCCGGTCGCTGGAAATCCAGGCAGGTGCTCGGCGGCCTGCACGAAGGCATGATCAAGATGGCGCCGCTGAATAGTGCTGTTCCGGCCGATGCACGCGAAAAAATGGCCGCGGATGAAAAAGCCATCATCGATGGCCGCCTGCATCCGTTCGCCGGTCCTATCGTTGATCAAAGCGGTAAAGAGCGCGTCGCTGCCGGTAAGATCATCAGCGATGATGATCTGAACAATATGAACTATTTGGTCAAAGGCATAGACGGCAGCATGCCGCAAAAATAATCTGGCGTAGAAAGCAGTTAAGTCCGGTTGTTAAGATCCGGGTATCTGGCTGGCCCGAATACCGTCGCTGTTGAGATGACGGTATTCGGTTGCCGACGCTAATAAAGAACGCCATAAAGAAAGTGCCAGCACATGACTAACAATGTATTAATCAGGAACGCGCATGCCATCCTTACCGGTAAGTCGGGGGCAGATGCGCGTAGCAAGGCCAGTGACATACGTATCAGGCAAGGTGTGATCACCGAAATGGGTCATGGCCTGACATCGCAGGATGGCGAGCGGGTACTGGACGCACGCGATTGTGTGATTTACCCGGGCTGGGTCAATACACATCATCATTTGTTTCAATCGCTACTGAAAGGTGTGCCGAGTGGCATTAACCAGACGCTCAGTCCCTGGCTGCAATCGGTGCCATATCTGTATCGTCATTCCTTCAATGAAGAGCGCCTGCGTCTGGCAGCGCGCATAGGCATGATAGAGCTGATGTTGTCAGGCTGTACCACTATCGCTGACCATCACTATATTTATACGCCGGGTATGGCGTACGACCCATCCGCTGTCTTGTTCGACGAAGCGGAAGCATTGGGTGTGCGCTTCATGCTGCTGCGCGGCGGTGCGACGGTCACGCGCAAACTGGAAGCGAATGCCAGCAATCAGGCGCAACCAGAAACGTTGGACGGTATGTTGGCCGATGTCGAAAAAACTGCTGCGCGCTTCCATCAAAATGGTCCGCGCCCACGCACTCGCGTAGCAATGGCACCGACCACGGCCACGGTCTCCGTACAACCGGGTGACTTGAAATACATTGCCCGTACCGCACGCGGCATGGGCATACCCATGCATACGCATATGTCGGAATCGGTTTCCTATATGGAGTATTGTCGCGAAAAATTTGGCTGCCTGCCGATAGAGTTCCTGGCCGAGCATGAATGGATAGGGCCTGATGTTTCGCTGGCGCACCTGACGCACCTGACAGATACCGAGATGCAGATACTGGGTAAATCCGGTACCGGCATGGCGCACTGTCCGCAAAGTAATGCGCGGCTCGCCGACGGCATTGCGAATGCGCCACTGCTGGAGAAGCTGGGCGCGATGGTAACGCTGGGGGTAGATGGCGCGGCATCGAATGAAGCTGCAGATATGCTCAGCGAAGTGCATTTCTGCTGGCTGGTGCATAGAGCGAAAGCGGGTGCTGCGACCCGACCGCGTCCTGAAGGTGAGGGCGAGGCCGGGGCGGATAGTGTCACCGCCGAGCAAGTCATACATTGGGCCACCGCGAATGGTGCAAAGATGCTGGGCTTCGAAGGGGTAGGCACGCTGGAAGTCGGTCAGGCGGCGGATCTCGCTGTGTACGATCTCGATGCACCACGCTATTTCGGTTTGCATGATATGGCGATAGGCCCGGTCGCCAGTGGTGGTCGCCCGCGTTTGAAATGGTTGCTGGTAGATGGCGCAACTGTAGTTGAGGATGACGCGATTCCGGGGCTTGATATGGCTGCCCTGCGTGCCGAGGCGCGTGCCGATGTTTTACGTTTGATGAGGGATGTCTGAATCGTCGATCATTTATTTGCAGGTAGAAATGATCTAGCAGCATTACCGATATATCAAACGGTTTTTCCATTTCGCCTTGACATGCCAAGTTGGCGAAATGTATAAAGAAGTAGTAAGTGGGTATAAGCGTTCAATTGAACATCCGGCGGTGCAAGGCCGCAATGGTTCGATAGGAGATTGCTCACTGGCGGAGTACTCGTCAGTGGGTTTTTTCTTATGTGGTTCGCCCCCTGACAGTCCTCCAGAAAGCAGAGCGTAAATCTCGATGTGAGAGTTGCGTAATCCTAACCTGATGTACTGTGAGGAGATCCACATGATAATCGACACCAGTTGTTATCCCACTAATCTCGTCGATCTTGCCTGGCGCCATGACGGTGAACCTTTCACTGGCGAACGGCTGATCAAGATGATGGACGGCCCATTTACTATCAACGGCAAACCACGCCGCATCGATAAGGCCTTCATACAACCACCGCAAGGCAACACGATCTATACCTGGACCGACGGCGACCTCAATGGTCGTGAATCCATCGACGCCTACATGGCTTATACCGTCGAGATGGTAAAAAAATACCCGGACCGCCTGATCGGCTGCTTCGTCTACAACCCGCGTTGCGGCGTTGAAAACGGCGTGGAAGCGATCGAGTATTACGCGAAAGAGCTGGGCTTCAAGATGGTCCAGTTCCAGGCCAATATGCACGCTTACCGACCAGACCGTGCACTCGACTGGCTACGGCCTGCGTTGAAAAAATGCGCAGAGCTTGGCTTGCTGGTGAAGCTGCATACCGGCGATGGCCCATACAGCATCCCGACTGAATGGGTGCCCATGATCAAAGAATTCCCAACCGTGAATTTCATCATGGCGCACTTTGGTGTGCAGACCGGCGGTGTCTACTGCTTTGAGCCATTCCAGATGGCAATGGACCTGCCGAATGTGTATTGCGAATCGGGCTGGTGCCTGCAGTCACGCATCGTGGAATTCACTAAGGTACTGCCTAAGCACAAGGTCCTCTTCGGCTCGGATACGCCGCCGAATGAACCTGGCATGTGGTTGCGTTTGCTCGAAGTACTGTGCTTCGAACCACCACAAGGCTTGAACCTGGATGAGGACACCCTGGAGGACTACTTGGGCAATAACGTGGCACGCATGATAGGCCTCGAAACCAGTCCGCCCCCACGCAATCTCGAAGAGGCGCAACTGCGCCTGGCAGGTAGCAAGCACAAGTAAACAAGCACCGAGTGCTCGTAATACTTTCGTGCTTCCCACACTTAATTCTGGAGTCTATAAATGATAATCGATACCCATCTGCACCCAACCAATCTGGTAGATGAAGCATGGCGTCACACTGGCGAACCGTTCAACGGCGAGCGTATGCTGAAAATGATGGACGGCCCTTATATGATCAACGGCAAACCACGCCGCATCGATATGGGCTTCATCCAGCCGCCACCAGGCAATACCGGCTATCGCGACGGTAACCGTCGTGGTCGTGAAGGTATCCGCGACTACATGGCTTACATCGCTGAACTGTGCCAAAAATATCCAGATCGCTTCATCGGCAACTTCACTTTCAATCCGCGCTGGGGCCCCGAGGAAGGCGCGCTGGAGCTGGAATTCCACGTCAAGGAATATGGCTTCAAGATGCTCAAGCTGCACGCCAATATGCACGGCTATCGACCAGATCGTGCGCTGGACTGGCTGCGTCCTGCCATGAAGATGTGCGCGAAGTACAACATCGTTGTGCTGATTCATACCGGCGACGGTCCTTACACTATCCCGACCCAGTTCTATCCGATCATCCGCGAGTTCCCTATGGTGAATTTCATCATTGGTCACTTCGGTATCCAGACCGGTGGTAACTACTCGTTCGAGGCATTCTGGATGGCGATGGATACACCTAACGTAGTCTGCGAATCGGGTTGGTGCTTCCAGTCACGCATCGTGGAATTCGCCAAGCAGCTGCCACGCAACAAGATCGTATTCGGTACAGATACACCGCCGAACGAACCTGGCATGTGGCTGCGTGAGCTGGAGGTACTGTGCTCACCGGCACCGCAAGGCAGGGGGCTGGACGAGGATGGTCTGGAAGACTACATGGGCAACAACATCGCACGCCTGATCGGCCTCAAGACGACGCCGCCGCCACGCACGATGGAAGAAGCGCAAGCCCGTCTGACGGATACCTATGCCGGCGTGAAGTAAGCCCTATAGCGTATATCCTGAGCAAAAAGCTGGTGGACGTTCCGTATCGTCCACCAGCTTTATGTGCTGATGAGCCAACTGTAAAAGAGGACACGGCATGACACAAAAAGACATTCCTGATTTTTCAAGAAGTCAGGATTTCCGCACCTTTCTGCGCGACTATCTGCAAGCCTATCCGGATGATGTATTGACCATCAAGGAAGAGGTCAGTGCGGATCAGGACCCGACCTCCGTCGTATGGGAATTGGCCCGGCAGGGTAAGCATCCGCTGCTGGTATTTGACCAGGTACGCGACCTGGGAGCGAGGCTGGTTACGAATATGTTCGCTTCACGCGAGCGCGTAGCACGCATGCTGGGCGTGGAAGTGCAGCATTTGCACGAGGAATACCAGGCACGTGCACGGCGTCTGGTAGCACCGAATGTTGTTGCGACCGGGCCGATAATGGATGCGGTACAGCATAGTAATTTCGATCTCCATACGCTACCCATCATCAAGCACTTTGCGACCGATAGAGGGCCATACATTACGAATGCGGTGATTGTGGCCGAGCATCCGGACACCGGTATCGGCAATATGAGCTATCACCGTTCGACCTTACATTCAGCCACCGAGATTGCGACCAGCTTGCATTCGCGTGGACACTTGTGGCGTTTGCTGCAAATTGCGATTGAACGTAAACAGCCGTTGCGGATTGCGATGGTGATCGGGGCGCATCCCTTGTTCATGCTGGCAGGTGCTGCACGTTTGCCGTTTGGCGTTGACGAGCGGCATGTGGCTGGCGGCTTGTTTGGCGCACCGCTGGACGTGGTACGTACACCCAAGTACGGGATAGCAGTACCGGCATCGGCTGAGATCGTGCTGGAAGGTGTGATCGATCCGGAAGCGCGTGTGGATGAAGGGCCGTTTGGAGAATTCACTGGTTACTCGTCGGATAGATCAACCAATAATCTGTTCAAGGTAGAAACAGTATTGCGTCGACACGACACCATCCTGGTTGATGTGGTCGGAGGTAACTCGGCCGAGCATTTGAATTTGGGACGAATACCGCGTGAATCAGAGATGGTGGAAAAACTGCGTGAGCGTTTTCCTAGTGTGACCGCCGTCCACTATCCGAGCTCCGGCACCCATTTCCATGCTTATGTCGCACTTAAGCAAATGCGGCAGGGCGAAGCGCGCCAGGTGATGCTGGGCCTACTGGGATGGGATCCGTATCTGAAAACCGTAGTTGCAGTGGATGAGGATGTCGACATCACACGTGATGAAGAAGTGTTGTGGGCCATCGCCACGCATTTACAGCCGCATCAGGATGTGGTGATAGTCGACGGCTTGCCAGGCAGTGCGCTCGATCCTTCTGCTTCCGGTGTAGGTACGACTTCACGCATGGGTCTCGATGCGACGCGTGGACCGAAATTTGATGGCATACGTGCAGAGATATCGTCTGATGCCATGGAACGGGCACGAAAAATCTTGACGCGGCTATAGCTACGATGGCGCGAACGCAGAAATATAAAAAGGCCGGACTAATAATGCTAGTCCGGCCTTTTTAGCTTGAGCCGCTTGACGTTTCGTACGCGTCCAATGCGCGTGCAGTATGCTCAAATTGCTGCACACTGCACGCATCATGTTTACGCTTGTTGCTCCAATACTTCTTGCTCGACTTGCTCCGATGCTTGCTGTTCTGCCTTTTGTTTCAGCGCTTGCAGCACTTGTTCCGGTTTGATCGGATAGTGATGGAAGCGCACACCGATGGCGTCATAGACCGCATTGGCAATAGCAGGGCCTATCGCCACGATGGGATCTTCACCCACGCCTTTGGCACCGAATGGGCCGCCTGGATCAGGTGCACTCTCAAGGATCAGCGTGTGGATAGGCGGCATGTCCATGGACAACGGCATTTTGTAATCGACGAAGTTGGCATTCAGTGAGCGCCCGGTCTGCATGTCGATCTGATAGTCCTCATACAGCGTATGTCCTATGCCTTGCTGTATGCCGCCTTCGATCTGGCCGGCGGCACCGACCGGATGAATGACCTTGCCGATTTCATGTACGGGAATAACCTGAGCCACGGTGATGTAACCCGTTTCGATATCCACGTTTACTTCGACGAAGTGGGCGGCAAACGAGTAAGACTTGG
>JBEBUE010000129.1:0-7492 GCA_040393485.1 Herminiimonas sp. | reverse complement strand
TGGATTCTTTGACTTCGGTTTCCGGTAAACCGACGATGGTGAAGGAAGGAAGTCCATTTGCCAAATGAACTTCGACCGTGACTTCCGGTGCCTGCATGCCGCTCAATCCGCGGCTCGTCAAAACCGCTAAGCTCATGCCCCTCCTTGCGTTGACCAGGTATATCTACAGATGATGTTCCAGGCGCTGCTTGCAGTGTCTGGCGTGCTCAAGATGTGCGATGGTCGCCTTGACGATGGCAAACATCAAGGCTTGGTCTTTGCTCGGGTGATCCGAGATGTGGACTACGGTGCTGCCTATGTGTATGGCTTTACCGTTAGGATCAGAAGGGGTTTGCTGGTAAGTGATTGCTAACTCATAGGTGGCAATCAAGGGGCCACAGGCTTGCCAGTCACGCGTCCATTTCGGGAGTTGTCTGCCGTTGTTCCAGAGTGAGCCGGCATTTTCGTAGAACTCTTCTACATTGTGGCAACCCAGCAATTGGGCCAGATGGCGCTCTTTCGAGACGCAGCTACGGAAGTATTCTTCGTCGCTCATACGCATGGCTTGCTCCTCTGTTGTGATTGGATGCCGATGCTGACATTTGTACCGCTACTGCCTGGCGCAAACGATCAGGGGGGGAATTGCCGACCTGAATCGCATGCGACATATATATAGGGCTTTTTAAGTGCCTTACTTTTTCAACTGCGCTTCGAGTATCGCTACCTGTGCCTCCAGTGCTTCGAGTTTGGCACGGGTGTTGGCCAGCACTTGCGCCTGTACGTCAAACTCTTCGCGGGTGACCAGGTCCAGCTTGGAGAAGCCCTGGCTCATCATGGCTTTGACGTTCTTTTCTATATCCTTGGCTGGCGAGTTCTCCAGCACCTGATTGATCTTGTCTTGCATCTCGTTAAAGAAATTAGGCTTTTCCATCTGATCCTCTCAATTCAAAATATTTGGCACCATAACGGTGCGATTCGTGTACTGGCGTGCTATAAAAGTGCATATTTCAACGTTTTCTGACGAGGAATATGTCTGTCGGCAACTGTAAACGATAAAAATGATAGTACAAACAGCATAAAAAAGGCTGGCATGAGTCCTGCTAAATATGTATCGAAGACAACCAATGTTTGGTTTCTACTTTCAAAACTTTAAAGGGAACATCATGAAAAAACTGATTATCGCGGTTGCTGTAATGGGTGCATTTGCTGGCAGCATGGCACACGCAGAAGACGTCATTCCAGAGCATTCGTTTACCGGCAACGTCTCCTTAGTTAGCGACTATCGTTTCCGTGGTGTTTCACAAACATTTAAACAACCTGCTATTCAAGGCGGTTTCGACTACGTACACTCGAGCGGTTTCTACGTCGGTAACTGGAACTCGAACGTCAGCGGCAATTCGTTTACCGATGGCTCCATCGAAATGGATCTGTACGGTGGTTATAAATTCAATATTACACCTGACGTAGCAGCCGATGTCGGCGTTCTGCAATACTACTATCCAGGCGCGCAAATCGTTGGCGGCAAAAAATACAATACGACAGAAGTATACGGTTCGGTTGGCTACAAATGGTTCACTTTGAAATATAGCCATGCAGTCTCCGACTTCTTTGGTGCTCCGGATTCCAAAAATTCCAATTACCTGGAGTTGAATGCGAATTTTGACGTCATGGAGAAAACCACATTGGGTTTCCATGTCGGACATCAGAAAGTTAAGAACGTGGACAATGCCAGCTACACCGACTACAAAGTCAGCCTTGCACGTGACTTCGGTTTTGCGACCATTGGTCTCGCAGTTGTAGGTACCAATGCAAATAAAGATTTCTATTCGTTGACCAACAACCGTGGCACAACCAAAAAATTGGGTGACACCACTGCTGTACTGTCGATCTCCAAAGCATTCTAATTTTAAAAATAACGTAAGAGGTTCCCATGAAACTGATTACTGCCATTATCAAGCCCTTCAAGCTGGATGAAGTGCGGGAAGCCTTGTCTGCGATTGGCGTGCAAGGTATCACCGTTACCGAAGTTAAAGGTTTCGGTCGCCAAAAAGGTCACACCGAGTTGTATCGCGGTGCAGAGTATGTCGTTGATTTCTTGCCTAAGACCAAAATCGAAGCAGCTGTTGATGATGCGATCGTTGATCGTGTGATCGAAGCGATTGAGACTGCGGCAAGAACAGGAAAAATCGGCGATGGCAAGATTTTTGTCTATGACCTGCAACAAGTCGTCCGCATCCGCACCGGTGAAACCGGTAAAGAAGCACTTTAAGGGGAATGAGATGAGTATGAAGAAAATGTTCACAAGTGCCCTTGCTGCAGGTGCTCTGTTGCTGGCAGTCGGATTCTCGGCTCCTGCAATGGCTGAAGACGCGGCAGCTCCGGCTGCAGCACCAGCCGCTGAAGCGGTTGTGGTTGTCACCGAAACGCAAGCGACGGCACCTGCTGCGGCACCAGCCGCTCCGGCAGCACCGGAAGTGGTGCTCAATACAGGTGATACTTCCTGGATGCTGACATCGACGATGCTGGTTATCCTCATGACTATCCCTGGCCTCGCATTGTTCTACGGCGGCCTTGGTCGTTCGAAGAATATGTTGTCCGTGTTGATGCAGGTCTTTGTGATCTTCTCGACTATCACCGTGTTGTGGTGCCTGTATGGCTACAGCCTGGTGTTTGCGGATGGCGGATCCTTCGTCGGAACCTTCGGCAAATTGTTCCTGAGCGGTATCAAACCAGACACCTTGTCCGGCTCGATCCCTGAGTATGTGTTTGTTGCGTTCCAATCGACTTTTGCGGCTATTACCTGCGCACTGATCGTGGGTGCTTTTGCCGAGCGTATGAAGTTTGCTGCAGTGCTGGCATTCAGCATCCTGTGGTTCACTTTCAGCTACATCCCGGTTGCACACATGGTGTGGGCGCCTACCGGTCTGTTGTTTGCTGATGGTGCACTCGACTTTGCCGGCGGTACCGTGGTTCACATCAATGCTGGTGTAGCTGGCCTGGTTGGTGCGTACATGGTTGGCAAACGTATCGGTTTCGGCAAAGAAGCAATGCCTCCGCATTCGCTGACATTGACCATGGTTGGTGCATCCTTGCTGTGGGTGGGCTGGTTTGGTTTCAATGCAGGTTCGGCGCTGGGTGCAAATCCGATTGCTGGCCTGGCATTCATCAACACCATTCTGGCTACCGGTGCTGCGACCTTGTCCTGGATCACCGTTGAATCCATGGTCAAAGGCAAGGCTTCGATGCTGGGTGCAGCTTCGGGTGCGGTTGCTGGCCTGGTTGGTATCACGCCAGCTGCCGGTTTCGTCGGTCCTATGGGCTCCATCGTCCTCGGTTTGATCGTCGGTGCAGTCTGCGTCTGGGGTGTGACTGGTCTGAAACGCCTGCTGGGTGCTGATGATGCATTCGACGTATTCGGTGTGCACGGTGTCGGTGGTATCGTCGGTGCGATTTTGACTGGTGTATTGGCTGCCCCATCGCTTGGTGGCACCGGTGCAGCAGACTTCTCGATCGCTCACCAAGTGATGGTGCAGTTCAAAGCTGTGTTGATCACTGTAGTGTGGACGGCAGTTGTTGCCTTCATCATCTACAAACTGGTTGATCTGGTCATCGGTCTGCGTGTTTCGGATGAAGCTGAGCGCGAAGGCCTGGACATCACCAGCCACGGTGAAACCGCTTATCACTCCTGATAACAGTTGTAACGTGATGGCCCCGCGCAAGCGGGGCACCCAAAAAGCGCCCCTTGCGGGGCGCTTTTTTCATTTAGAGCCCTGTCGGGGACTTTAAAAATGCTTTCCTGCCCAAATCTACGTATGCCAAATTGAGCAAATCCGCTCGCAATGCGGACGACGCAAGCGGCATTTCCCGTTAGAATCAGCTTCAATCAACGATAGTTTCAGCACAAAAGGTTTATATGGTTCCGCATCTCGTCACGGCTTTGAACGGTCCGCTGCTTGACCTTGAAAAGAAAATCCTGACCGCTACCCCAGCCATCGAGCGCTGGTTCAGGCTGGAATGGCAAGAACATACCCCACCGTTCTATTGCTCGGTCGATTTGCGCAATGCCGGCTTCAAGCTGGCCCCGGTCGATACCAATCTTTTCCCTGGCGGGTTTAACAATCTTTCGCCGGAAATGTTGCCATTGGCAGTGCAGGCAGCGATGGCGGCGATCGAGAAATATTGTCCGGATGCCAAGAATTTGTTGCTGGTTCCGGAAGGCCATACCCGTAATACCTTCTATCTGCAAAACGTCGCGCGCCTGATGCAAATTTTCCGTCAGACCGGTTTGAATGTGCGTCTCGGCTCGCTGTCACCGGACGTGACCGGACCGACGCCGATCGAATTGCCGGACGGGACCACACTGACACTGGAGCCCCTGGAGCGCTCGCAAAATGGCCGTCGCGTCGGGCTGAAAAATTTCGATCCTTGTACCATCCTGCTGAACAACGACCTGTCTTCCGGCCTGCCGTCGATACTGGAAAACGTAAATGAGCAAAACCTGCTGCCGCCTCTGCACGCGGGCTGGGCGGTACGACGCAAGACCAATCACTTTGCGGCCTACGACGAAGTGGTCAAGAAATTCGCCAAGCTGATCGATGTCGATCCGTGGATGCTGAATCCTTTCTTCATGAAGTGCGAAGGCATTAACTTCAATGACAGCACCGGCGAAGATTGCCTGGCGTCGAACGTCGATACTTTGCTGGCCAAGATGCGCAAGAAGTACAAGGAATACGGTATCAAGGAAAAACCGTTCGTCGTCATCAAGGCCGATGCCGGTACCTATGGCATGGGCATCATGACCGTGCACGATGCGAGCGAGGTCAAGGATCTGAACCGCAAGCAGCGCAACAAGATGGCGGTAGTGAAAGATGGCCTGGAAGTGACAGATGTCATCTTGCAGGAAGGCGTGCCGACTTTCGAACGCATTAACGAATCGGTCGCTGAGCCGGTGGTGTACATGATAGATCGCTATGTGGTCGGCGGTTTCTATCGCGTCCATTCCGAGCGTGGCAATCACGAAAACCTGAATGCGCCGGGTGCACACTTTGTCCCGTTGGCATTTGCCCATCAGCACGCATTGCCGGATTACCAGGCCAAACCGGGTACCGTTGCGCCTAACCGCTTCTATATGTACGGCGTGGTGGCGCGCCTGGCGCTGTTGGCAGCGTCGCTCGAGATGGAAAAAACCGATCCCAATCCGGAAGTATATTAAGACCCGAATCGCCACCCTCGCCGGTGGCGATTTCACTTTCGGTGAAAAATCCGACTTGGTGTCACAATTGAGTCCTTTGCAGTGCCTACCAATAACATGCTTGCCCGGCGTAGTCGGGCAGCGCGCTTTTCAGGATGTGTTGAATGAAAATAGCCTTTGCCGCTGATCCGCTCGCTGGTTTCAAGATCTACAAGGACTCTACTTACGCGATGATGGCCGAAGCGGCCCGGCGCGGACATAGCATCTTTGTCTTCCAGCACAAGGATATGGCGTTCGAAGGCGGTAAGGTGGTCGCCAATGTCTCACGCGTGATCCTGACCGGCGGCGGACAGGAAGACTGGTATCGCCAGGAGGCGCCAGTCGCGCAGGAGCTGACCGGCTTTGATGCCATTCTTGAGCGTACCGATCCGCCATTCAATATGGAATACATCTACGCGACTTATTTGCTGGAACTGGCGCAGCAACAAGGCGCGCGCGTTTTTAACAAACCCGAAGCCATCCGCAGCTTCAACGAAAAACTGGCGATTGCCCAATTCCCCCAATACATCGCGCCGACGCTAGTCACTGCCGACGCAACGCGGGTACGTGCCTTCCATGAAGAACATCGCGATATTATTCTCAAGCCGCTGGACGGCATGGGTGGCGCCGGGATTTTCCGCGTCAAGGATGACGCGCTGAACCTGGGTTCCATCATCGAAACCCTGTCCGATAACGGCAGCCGTACCATCATGGTGCAGCGTTACATCCCGGAAATTACTGAGGGCGACAAGCGTATCCTGCTGATCGGCGGGCAAGTCGTGCCGTATTGCCTGGCGCGCATTCCGCAAGGGTCTGAAATCCGCGGTAACCTGGCGGTCGGCGGAATTGGCGTGGCGCGTGAAATTTCGGCGCGTGACCGTGAAATCGGTGAGGCTTTGGCGCCACTTTTGCTAAAAAGAGGCTTGTTACTGGTAGGATTGGACGCAATTGGTAGTTACATGACTGAATTAAATGTAACCAGCCCTACTTGCTTCCAGGAAATCAAACAGCAAACCGGATTTGATGTTGCCGGAATGTTTATTGATGCGCTGGAAAAGAACGTTGATACCTGGAATTCCTGAGTAATTGATAGAATTTGCGCTTGTCGGGCAAATCCTGGCGTGAAAAAGGTTCGGATTAAATAGATGGTCGGTATTTTGTTATTGACGCATGCACCGCTGGGGCAAGCCTTTATCTCGGCTGCGACCCATGTATTCCGTATGCGTCCGGAGCGTCTGGACGCGGTCGATGTCAATGCGGATCAGGACACAGGCGAAGTTGAGCGCCTGGCGAAGAAAGCCATTGCCGGTCTGGATGATGGCTCCGGTGTATTGGTGATTACCGATGTGATGGGCGGTACGCCGTCAAACTGTACTTTGGGTTTGTGCAATGTCGACAATGTTGCCGTCATTGCAGGTATCAGCTTGCCGATGTTGTTGCGCGCAATTACCTATCGGCAAGACACCCTTGATGTTGTAGTGGAAATGGCGCTGGCGGGTGGCCAGGGCGGCGCGGTCAGGGTAGACAACCGTGTTCGACTTTCGCCGAATTAATTTGAACTCAAATCTATAAGAAAAATGATCGAACAAGAAATCGAAATTATCAACAAACTTGGTTTGCATGCACGCGCATCGGCCAAACTCACACAACTGGCAGCAAAGTACAAAAGCGAAGTCTGGATGACGCGCAACAAGCGCCGGGTCAATGCCAAGTCCATCATGGGCGTGATGATGCTGGCTGCCGGCAAAGGTGCCAAGGTCACGCTGGAGACCAATGGACCGGATGAAAAGGAATGCTTTGATGCGCTGGAGCTGCTGATACAGGATAAATTCGGCGAAGGCGAATAAGCTTTTGGATCAGGCAAGCCCCTTGCTTGCACAGACAGCCTGTATTTCCGTTTTGTTGTTCCCTAGCTTCGGACCGAACCGATGACTTCTTTCACGCTACACGGCATTCCAGTATCGCGCGGCATAGCAATTGGCCGCGCGCATCTGCTTGCTCCGGCGGCGCTTGATGTACAGCATTACCTCATTGCTGATGATCAGGTCGAAGCAGAAGTAACGCGCCTGCAATCAGCCATTGCTGCGGTACACGCAGAGTTGCAAACCATATGGAACGAACTGCCGCAGGATGCACCGGCCGAGCTGGGTGCGTTCATCGATGTACATGCGCTGATTCTTTCCGATCCTATGATTTCGGAAATGCCGCTGGAAATCATTCGTTCGCGTTACTACAACGCCGAATGGGCGCTGGTGACGCAGATCGAAGAGTTGTCTGCTCAGT
>JBEBUE010000128.1:0-7497 GCA_040393485.1 Herminiimonas sp. | reverse complement strand
GCAAACAACATGGCTGAAGCGGCTGAAAAAGTCGTCAACGCAGCACAGGGGAAATAAGCATGTCAATCCTGATCAATAAAGACACTAAAGTTATCACCCAAGGTATCACTGGTAAAACCGGTCAGTTCCATACCAAGATGTGTATCGAATACGCAAACGGTAAAAACTGCTTCGTTGCTGGCGTGAACCCTAAAAAAGCGGGCGAATCGTTCGAAGGCGTGCCTATCTACGGTTCCGTTGCTGAAGCGAAAGCAGAAACAGGTGCAACCGTTTCGGTTATCTATGTTCCGCCTCCGTTCGCTGCTGCTGCAATCGACGAAGCAGTTGATGCCGGCGTTGATCTGGTTATCTGCATTACCGAAGGTATTCCAGTCCGCGACATGATCCGCACCAAGCAACGCATGGAAGGCAAGAAAACCCTGTTGCTCGGACCTAACTGCCCAGGCCTGATTACACCTGATGAAATCAAGATCGGCATCATGCCAGGTCACATCCACAAGAAAGGCCGTATCGGCGTGGTTTCGCGCTCCGGTACATTGACCTACGAAGCAGCTGGTCAACTGGCTGAATTCGGCTTGGGTCAATCGACCGTGGTCGGTATTGGTGGTGACCCGGTCAGCGGCCTGAAGCACGTCGACGTAC
The DNA here is from genome assembly GCA_040393485.1 of Herminiimonas sp. Classification (GTDB taxonomy): domain Bacteria; phylum Pseudomonadota; class Gammaproteobacteria; order Burkholderiales; family Burkholderiaceae_D; genus Oxalicibacterium. Next base: position 6,855 of record JBEBUE010000128.1, on the reverse strand, counting down.
TGCGCATGTTCAACGACGATCCTGAAACCGACGCAGTCATCATGGTTGGTGAAATCGGTGGTGATGCAGAAGAAACCTGCGCACGCTGGATCAAGGACAACATGAAGAAGCCAGTTGTCGGCTTCATCGCTGGTGTGACTGCTCCTGAAGGCAAACGCATGGGCCACGCTGGCGCGATCATCTCCGGCGGCAAAGGTACTGCACAAGAGAAACTGGCTGTGATGGAAGCGTGCGGCATCAAAGTCACACGTAACCCAGCTGAAATGGGCCGTTTGCTGAAATCGGTTCTGTAATAAGTAGTTCTGACACTCCCCATGCATGGGGAGTGTTATCCCTACAGCAAATACACAGTGTTTGCTTTAGAGATAGTTGGCAAATGCAAGGAAGTAACGCAGCAAGTGCGCGTATGCGCACCGGAATGTGATCGCGCCCTGGCGCTGGTCTGCCGTTTGTTCTGCTCTTGTGTTTGGTAACAGTACAAGTTTCGAAATCTTAAGAAAGCAAAAAATGTCAAAACGTTGGGTACGCTTTAGTCACGCAGGTAACACACAATTCGGTACGCTTGAAGGCGATAATATTCAAGTCTATACCGGCGATATGTTTGCTAATCCGGTCAAGACCGACACGGTTATCAATGCTAATGACGTCAAGCTGTTGATGCCATGTGAGCCAACCAAAGTCATCGCTATGTGGAATAACTTCCACGCATTGGCTGCAAAACTGAATCTCGCAGATCCGGCAGAGCCGCTGTATCTGATCAAGGCGCCAAATTCGTATCTGAATCCAGGCGAAACGATCGAGAAGCCGCCAACCGACGACAAGATTGTCTTCGAAGGTGAGCTCGGTATCGTGATCGGCAAGAAAGCGAAGAACGTATCCGAAGCGGATGCGCTCAACTACGTGTTTGGTTACACCGCTGCCAACGACGTGACCGTTGCCAACATCCTCAATCGCGACGAATCGTTCGCACAATGGGTGCGTGCAAAAGGCTTCGACACGTTCTGCCCGTTCGGTCCTGCGATTGCAACCGATCTGGATCCGACCACACTGGTCGTCAAAACTATACTTAACGGTGATGTCCGTCAGGATTACCCAATCAGCGACATGCGCTTCTCGACCCAAAAACTGGTCAGCATGATTTCGCAGGAACTGACCTTGTTCCCTGGTGACATCATCCTCTGTGGCACCTCCGTCGGTGTCGGCTCCATGAAGCCGAACAGCGTCGTCGAGGTCGAGATTGCCGGCATTGGCAAGCTCACAAACGATTTTAAATAATAGTGGCGAGGTAAATAGTATGAAAATTGCAGTTATTGGAGCAGGTGCAATCGGTGGTTACGTTGGTGTCAAATTGGCACTGGCTGGTGAGGACGTTACTTTCATCGTGCGCGGCGCGAACCTGGAAGCCATCCGCAAAAACGGTGCCAAATTGATCATGCACGACGGTTCGGAACACGTCGCAAGCAATGTCAAGGCAACCAACAACTATGACGAAGCTGGTCCGCAAGACATCATCGTTCTGGCAATGAAGGCGCATCAACTGGAAGCGATCGCTGACGACCTGCCAAAACTGATCGGCCCAGACACCGTTATCGTGACCATGCAAAACGGTATTCCATTCTGGTACTTCCACAAGCACGGCGGCAAGCTCGCTGGTACTTGCGTCAAGAGCGTGGATCCAACCGGCAAGATCACAGCCAAGATCCCTGCTGATCGCGTTCTGGGTTGCGTGGTTTATCCAGCATCCGAACTGATCGCGCCAGGCGTCATCAAGCACATCGAAGGTGATCGTTTCCCTATCGGCGAACTCGACGGCTCGATCAGCGAACGCGCTACCCGCGTTTCCGAATGCTTCACGAACGCTGGCTTCAAGGCACCTGTGTTGGATAACATCCGTGCAGAAATGTGGCTCAAGCTTTGGGGCAACCTGACGTTCAACCCGATCAGTGCACTGTCGCACTCGACACTGGTAGACATCTGCCAATATCCGCTGAGCCGTGAACTGGCTGCTGCGATGATGACCGAAGCGCAGACTGTTGCGAACAAGCTGGGCATCGAGTTCCGTGTCCCGCTCGAAAAACGTATTGCCGGTGCGGAGAAGGTTGGCAAGCACAAAACATCGATGTTGCAAGACGTTGAAGCCGGTCGTGATCCTGAAATCGACGCATTGGTCGGTTCAGTCGCAGAATTGGGTCGTCTGACAGAAACACCGACCCCGCACATTGACACCGTGTACGCATTGGTCAAATTGCTGGCCAAGACCATGAATGAAGAGACTGGGCAGGTCAAACTGCAAAAAGTCGCTTAATTTAGCGTCGCTGCCATCGATAAGATGATCAGGCCCATGAAGATATCTTTATCTTCATGGGCTTTTTTCTTGTCTGTGTGGGCTAACAGCGGGAAATAAAGGTTGGGCGCGGGTTTGCACCAGGATGGTGATGATCAATGAAAGATGCCAATTCTTAACCGGCATCAAGGAAAGCTTGGAAGAGTTCTCGCAAACTCAAGAAAATGAAAAGAAATACGTATAAATACGTATATAAATTTTTCACCAACTTGTGCGCTAAGGATGGCACACTGATGCAAAGCGATAAATTGATGTCGCAATGTAATTAGAATTACAGCGTTTGGATTTGAGTTAAGAAATATCGTTCACTGATAGCCGTAAATAAATATGGCACGTTAAACGATGTTTCGTTGTGATGCAGTTATGGTTAAAGGAGGCCATATATGTATTCCAGTACCTCCCAAGGGTGGCTCGATTAACAAACAAGTGGCGCGATCAAAGGAGGTCGCCGTCCCGGAAACTTGACCTAGGTCAAGAAGTTTTTGGAGGAATAGTCACACTATCCTCGGAAAACAAAAGTAACTTCAAGTTACGTAGAAGGCATCGTTGGCCGCACGGTGCTAGTGCTCACAAGGCACCCTGACGCGGCAAGTAGCACAGTAGTTAAAATTATTATTAACAGGAGACAAGCAATGATCAAGGATTTCATTTCGCATTCGAAAAGCGGCATGGCAATGGCAACAGCCGGTGCATTTGCTGCAGTAGCTCTTGCTGCAACCCCTGCATTCGCCGCTTGGGAACCAACCAAGCCAGTCGAATTTGTCGTCCCTGCCGGTACCGGCGGTGGCGCTGACCAAATGGCTCGTCTGATCCAGGGCGTGATCATCAAAAACAAATTGATGAAAGAACCGCTGATCGTCGTCAATAAATCGGGTGGTGCCGGCGCTGAAGGCTTCCTGGGCATCAAAAACGACAAGGGCGATCCACACAAAATCATTATCACCTTGTCGAACCTGTTCACCACGCCTATGGCGACCGGTGTTCCGTTCAACTGGCGTGACATGACTCCAGTGGCGATGCTGGCACTGGATCAATTCGTTCTGTGGACCAATGCAGAGCAGCCATACAAATCCGCAAAAGAGTACATCGATGCGGTTAAAGCAGCTGGCCCTAATAAATTCAAAATGGGCGGCACAGGTTCCAAACAGGAAGATCAGATCATCACTGTGGGCCTGGAAAAAGCAACCGGCACCAAGTTCATCTACATCCCATTCAAAGGCGGTGGTGAAGTTGCAGTGCAGTTGGTTGGTAACCACTTGCAATCGACGGTTAACAATCCTATCGAAGCAGTTTCGCAATGGCGCGCAGGTAAGCTGAAGGCGCAATGCGTATTCGATCATGAGCGTATGCCGTACAAGACCAAGGTTACCGAAACTCAATCGTGGAACGACATCCCAACATGTAAAGAAGCCGGTATCCCTACCGACTACACCATGTTGCGCGGCATCTTTATGCCAGCGGGTGTGACCCCAGATCAGCTGGCATTCTATGTTGATCTGTTCAAGAAGGTGCGTGATACACCTGAATGGAAAGATTACATGGAAAAAGGCGCGTTCAACACGACCTTCAAAACTGGTAACGACTTCAAAGTCTGGCTGGAAGCAGCAGAGAAGCAACACGCTACTCTGATGCAAGAAGCAGGCTTCATGGCGAAGAAGTAATCAACATCGGGATATAGGCAGTAAGCAGCACTACCGGCTAACGGTAGTGCTGGCTTCTGCTCGCCTGTCCCAACTACATTGCAAAAATTTTCAGGAGCATTCCTCATGGATCAGAATTCAGAATCCAGCGGTGGCGTTCGCACTGGCGTGGCCACTTATGTTGTCGAGGCAGTTGTAGCTGCTCTGCTGCTGTTGCTGGGTATTACAGTTGTTATTTCCAGTTGGAACCTGGGTGCAGAGTGGACCTCCGACGGTCCTGGCTCAGGGTACTTCCCGTTCTATATCGGTATCGTTATTTGTATATCGGGCGCGGGCACACTTTTTCAATCCCTATTCGGTAAAGAAAAAAACACAGAAGTATTTGTCGATGGCGAGCAACTGAAGCGCGTACTGCAAGTCTTGATCCCAGCAATCATTTATGTTGGCGCGATCCAGGTTTTCGGTATCTACGTTTCGTCCGCCGTCTACATCGCACTGTTCATGGTCTTGCTCGGCAAGTTCTCGCCAATTAAGGCGGTTATTGCTGCAGTAGGTGTCAACACAGTTTTCTTCCTGATGTTTGAAGTGTGGTTCAAAGTGCCCCTGTACAAAGGGTCCATAGATCTTTTGAGCTTCCTCGGTTACTAGAGCTTGTGCGTATCGATCATATCGATGTGCTAGCTAACGAGTTAGATTGGAATTCAAGGAGTTATAAGTAAAATGGAAGAAATCAATTCATTATTTCACGGGTTCGCGGTCATTATGACCCCCATGAATTTCTTGCTGATGGTCATCGGCATTGTATTGGGGGTTTTGATTGGCGTATTGCCTGGTCTGGGTGGCGCAAACGGCGTGGCGATTCTGCTGCCGCTTACGTTTTCGATGTCTCCGACATCTGCAATTATCATGTTGTCCTGTATCTACTGGGGTGCATTGTTCGGCGGTGCTATTACATCCGTTCTGTTCAATATTCCCGGGGAGCCGTGGTCAGTCGCGACGACCTTCGACGGTTATCCGATGGCACAAAAAGGCAACGCTGGTGAAGCACTGACCGGCGCGTTCACATCGTCGTTTATCGGTGCGTTCGTTGCGGTTGTCATGATCACCTTCATGGCACCACTGGTTGCTAAATTCGCTCTGCGTTTCGGTCCTCCGGAATTCTTCTCGGTGTACCTGCTGACCTTCTGTAGCTTCGTTGGTATGGGTAAGGGTTCGCCGTTCAAGATTCTGGCTTCGATGGCACTCGGCTTCGCGTTGGCTTCGGTCGGCATGGATACCGTGACTGGCCAACTGCGTTTGACCTTCGGCTTCGAAGAATTCATGCGTGGCTTCGACTTCCTGATCGCTGTTATCGGTTTGTTCGGTATCGGTGAGATCCTGTTGTCGATGGAAGAAGGCTTGGCGTTCTCCGGCAAATCGGCCAAGATCGATCCAAAAATCGTGTTCCAGACATGGAAAAAATTGCCAGCTTACTGGGTTACTTCGGTACGCAGCTCGCTGGTCGGTATCTGGATGGGCGTTACTCCAGGTGGCGCAACTCCAGCATCGTTCATGGCTTATGGTCTGGCCAAGAAAATGTCGAAAAACGGTGGCAAGTTTGGTACCGGTGAACTCGAAGGTGTGGTCGCTCCTGAAACTGCAGCGCATGCTGCAGGTACAGCTGCATTGCTGCCGATGCTGGCACTGGGTATCCCAGGTTCGCCAACAGCAGCGGTTCTGCTCGGCGGCTTGTTGATCTGGGGTCTGCAACCTGGTCCATTGCTCTTCGTTGAGCAAAAAGACTTCGTGTGGGGCCTGATCGCCAGTATGTATCTGGGTAACCTGGTTGGTCTGCTGGTCGTATTGACCACTGTGCCGCTGTTTGCTTCGATCCTGCGTATTCCATTCTCGATCATCGCACCAGTGATTATCGTGATCTGTGCAATCGGTGCTTACACCGTTCACAACGCGATGTTCGATATCTGGCTGATGGTTGTGTTTGGTGTGGTTGGTTATCTGTTCAAGAAACTCGACTACCCACTCGCGCCGCTGGTCCTGGCATTGGTTCTGGGTGACAAGGCTGAAGATTCGTTCCGTCAAGCGATGCTGACATCGCAAGGCGACGTATCGGTCATGTTCTCCAACCCACTGGTAGGCACCATCACCGGCCTGGCGTTGATCATGTTGTTCTGGCCACTGATCTCGCGTCTGATTGCAAAAGTTCGTCCACCAAAAGTTGACGAGTTTGCTGATGAGCGTCCAGTAGATTGATAGAGCTTGTTATGTTTTTGATCCGATGTCCTGCACAACGGGATGTCACATGATCAGGCTTAGGTACTGATCGGATCTTGAATGCCCCACGCGGTGTATAGCTGCGTGGGGCATCGGTGTTTTTGGGGCCAGAGAATGATGGTGGTATGGTTGGCCGGATAGGGATGGCCAGACTTGAATGAAGTGTTGATTGATTTGCCGTGCATGTAATCCATAACCAAGGAGATAGCTATGCCAGTAATCGCAATGACGCAAGAGATGGGCTCACTCGCCAAAGATGTCGCCATGCAGCTTGCTCAGACACAAAACCTCGCTGTGATGCGGCATGAAGTGATAGAGCATCTGGCCGAAAAACTGGACATGAGCAAGAGCGTGATACGTCGCTTGCGCGAAGGTAAGGCCGGCTTTGTTGATCGCTTGACTGCGGATGACGAGGGCATGGCGATCTATACCGCGGAAGAGGTGTTCGAGCTGGCTAACAAGGGGAATGTGGTGTTGCGCGGTTGGGGTGCTACCTGTTTGTTGCGTTCGGTGCCGCATGTCGTAACAGTACGGATTACGCGCTCAATGAAGAATCGTGTGGAGTGGCTGATGAGGCATCTGGAAACGGATGATGCTGAT
>JBEBUE010000127.1:0-7540 GCA_040393485.1 Herminiimonas sp. | reverse complement strand
CTTTGGCCTTGTATAATCAATTTTATGGAAAAAATTCTCGAGATAAACCCGGAGCGCATTCAGTGGTGTTGTGCCGATTATGGCATTGCACTCGGCGATCTTGCGGGCACTCTTGGGATAGCGGAAGCAACTCTTGAAGCTGTAGTAAATGAAGATGGTGGTCTGACTTTTAATCAACTTAGCAGACTCGCCAATTTCTTTAACCGCGGTGTGCTTTTTTTCTTAGAGCAAGGCCCAGTGATTGAAGAGCAAATACATACGCCTGCTTTTCGGACGTTGGCAAATCAGAAACCGGAATTATCAGCAAAAACCAAAGCACTGATAGAACGTGTAGAGAGACAGCGACTAGTATATGTAGGTCTGCGCGAGGAATTGGACGATCCTGATTATCCGACGTTCACACCGCCTGAGTTACCCGTAAATGACATTACAGAGGCAGCTCGCACTACGCGTTTATGGTTAGGCCTTGGCGATAACAACACCTTTGACACCTATAGAGAGGCAATCGAGGCAAAAGGCATATTAGTTTTTCGTAGCAATGGCTACAACGGAAAATGGCAAATAGGGCGTGACAATCCTATTCTTGGATTTGCCTTATATGACGAAGAGTTTCCTGTCATTGTGGTTAAAAAACAAGAATGGGAACCTCAACAATCATTCACCCTAATGCATGAGTTAGGTCACCTCTTACTTCATAGGGCGAGTTCGATCGATGACGAAAGGGATATGCAATCCCATCAAGGCCACGAGAGAGATGCGAATGCTTTCGCGGGACAAGTCCTTGTCCCAAATCATTTTCTGAATACCATTGTTGACGCAGAAAGACCTCATGAAGTAGCTCAATATGAGGGGTGGCTTGAGCGACAACGTCGTGCTTGGGGCGTGAGCGCCGAAGTTATCTTAAGGCGACTACTTAATAACGGACGAATTTCGCAAGAACAATACTCTGCTTACCGAGAGTGGAAGGCTAACTTAGCATTACCTCAGGCAAACAATAGCGGCTCACGTGCTTATCGGCATAGAGAACCCAAACACATTTTTGGTGATGTATTTGTTCGGACAGTACTAGATGCTCTCAACGAAAAGCGCATCACACTGGCAAAAGCAAGCCGGTATTTAGACGGATTAAAACTAACAGATTTGCATGAGCTAGAGAGGCACTATGCAAATCTTTGACGCGTCATCCATAGTCTATGCTTGGGATAACTATCCAATTACCAAATTTCCCACTCTGTGGAATTGGATCGCTGGGGAGTTGCATGCAAACACCATAAGTCTACCAAACGTAGCATTTGATGAGGTTAGTCACGTCGCCCCTGATTGCGCCCTCTGGCTATCCGACAATGGACTTACAAAAATCCAAATCAACAATGCGATGCTTCATGATGCGCTCTCTTTTAAAGCTTTAGTCGGAGTTATAGGAGAGGCTTATGGTAACGGCGTAGATGAAAACGACTTACTCATAATCGCTTGTGCGAAACAAAATAATTGCCGATTAATTTCCAACGAAGCTGTGCAGATTAACATCCCGAAAAAAATTCAAAATTGCAAAATCCCGGCAGTATGTGCCATGGCTGCTGTGAGAGTTGAATGCATCGATTTCCTTGGTTTTATAAACCAGTCCAATGCCGTCTTTTAACTATCGATTTTTTCTTGGCGCATTAGCAAACAAAAAATCATACGCCCAATTAGGCAACATCCTAAGCACCTTAGCCACCACACCCATCTGCCAAGGAATCACGCGATAGCTGCAACCAGCATCTATCGTCGCAACGGCAGATGCGGCAAATTTCTCCACCGGCATCAAGAACGGCATCGCGTAATCATTGACCTGCGTCATAGGCGTATCGATGTAGCCCGGTGCTATCGTCACCACCTTGATACCTGACTTCTTCAATTCCACCCGCAGCGATTCGCAGTAGCTGATGACCGCCGATTTCGATGCGCTATACGCACCTGCACCCGGCAAGCCACGTATGCCGGCAACACTGCCGATACCGACCAGGCGGCAATTCGTCTGTCCGGCCGCAGCCTGTGCCTGCATGGTGGCGATGAAAGGGGAGAAGGTGGCAACGGTCGCCGTGACGTTGGTGGCGAACACTTGCTCGAAGACTTGCAGGTCTTCCGCATACTCGGTCAGCGTGCCGCGTGAGATGCCCGCGTTCGCGATGACGACGTCTATGCCTTGCGCGGACTGGATGAAGTCAGCCGCGGCCTGTGCCAGGGCCGCGTGGTCGTTGACGTCGAGTGCGTAGATGCGATGCTGATCTGCGTTCGGCAAAGATGCCTTTAGTTCCTGCAGCACTTCATTACGTCGCGCCACCAGTCCCAGCACCGCGCCTTGTTGCGCATACTGGCGGGCGAGTGCGGCACCCAAGCCGCTGGATGCACCGGTGATGAATACGCGTAGACGATTTGCTGCCATAGTCATTCCCCAATAAAAAATCCGCAATCTTGCGAGTTGCGGATTTTACTCATGCTGCGATGTGCTGAGTACTCAGCACGGTGATTTTACTTGGCCGATTTGGTGACCAGCCAGTCCATGACTTGCAGTGTCGCGTCATGCAGGATGGCTTCCGGACGATTGCCCAGCGATGCACCCAAGATGGATGGCGATGTGATGTAGCGGCCGTCGATCGCGATCATTGGTACACCGTCCACCTTGTATGCGGCTTGCAGTTGGGTGGCGCGTTGTACTTTGGACTGGATGCCGAAGGAGTTGTAGACTTCCGCAAATTTCTTCGCATCTACGCCTTGCTTGGCGATGAAGCTGGCGATTTGTTTGTCGGTATCCAGTGGCTGACGCTCAACGTGGATGGCGCGGAATACTTTAGCGTGCAGCGAGTCGACCAGGCCGAGTGCTTCCAGCGAGTAGAACAGTTTCTGCTGCGGGATGAAGGAATCACGGAAAGCGACTGGTACGCGCTTGAAGCTGATTTTGTCGCCTTGCTTTTTCACCCATGCTTCGAGTGCTGGTTCGAGCGCGCTGCAATGCGGGCAGGAGTACCAGAAGAATTCGGTGACTTCGACTTTTTTGCCGCTGTCGGTTTGCTGGGCTTTGTCCAGCGTGCGGTAGTCGGTGCCGTTGACCGGTGCAGTCGGTGATGCGCCAGCGGTGGCCGCAAACAAGCTCAGGGTTGCGACAGCCAACAGGTGTTGAATAAAACGCATGTGATTCCTTTCAGTTATTTACCGATGCGCACCACTGCGACATCGACGCCGTTATCAGACAGCTTGCCGCGTACTCGGTTCATTGTTTCCAATTGACCGAAAGGACCGATACGTACACGGTGCAATGCACCTGTATCAGCCTGGTAGGCGGAGACGCTGGCTTCGAAACCCAATAATGCCAGTTTTGCCTTCATGTTCTCTGCATCGGCGCGTTCGCGGAAAGCGCCAGCCTGCAGATAATAAATCCATTTTTCATCGCTTTCAGCCTTGGCTGCAGCTTCGACCTTGGCCTGCGCTTTTTCCTTGGCCAATGTCGATTTGTCTACGACTGGCGCGACAGGTGTGGTCGTCGCCGCTGCTGGTGCAGCGGGTGCGGCCGGCTCTGTCGCTTCGGCAGGTTTAGGCTGTTTCTTGCCGTACAAAGGCTTGTTCGGATCGGACAGGTCGTTGGTCGCTGGCGGCAACTGCGTCGAACGTTCCGGTTGCGCGCCGGTTTTATTGGTGAAAGGCAGCGGCGTTTTGGAAATCATCAAGGCCACGCCCACTGCAATACCCAAACCGATGATGAGGCCGAGAATCAAGCCCAGCAAAGTACCGCCTGCCTGCTTTTTCATAACCTGCTTTTTCATATTATTCCTAAACCTTCCTATTACATGCGCGCCGGTGCCGAGACACCGATCAGCGCGAGGCCGTTACGCAATACTTGTCGTGTCGCGCACATCAGTGCGATACGCGCCATCTTCAATGCCTCGTCATCCACCAGCACACGTTCGGCATTGTAGTAACTATGCAATTCACCGGCCAAGTCACGCAGGTAGAAAGCGACCTGATGCGGGCCGAGTTCTTCGAGTGCTTTTTGCAGGGTTTCCGGGTACTCGGCGAGCTTGGCCAGCAGCGCTGCTTCACGCGGTGCGGTGAGCGGCGACAAGTCTACATTCAGCAGGCTGGCTTCATCGCCGTCTGTCCATTGATTGAGTACCGAGCAGATACGCGCATGGGCGTACTGTACGTAGTAGACCGGATTCTCATCACCTTGCGTCAATGCGATATCGACGTCGAATACGAATTCGGTATCGGCCTTGCGTGAGATGAGGAAGAAACGCACCGCATCGCGGCCGCGGGTCAGGTCACGGGTTTCGCCTTCGGCAGTTTCACCGTTCGACCATTCGATCAGGTCACGCAATGTGACGTAGGAGCCAGCGCGTTTGGAGATTTTGACTTCTTCGCCATTGCGCATGACGGTTACCATCTTGTGCAACACGTAATCCGGGTAGCCTTGCGGGATGCCGATATCGAGCGCTTGCAAACCAGCGCGTACACGGGCGATGGTGCCGTGGTGGTCGCTGCCCTGCACGTTGATCGCTTGCGTAAAGCCGCGTTGCCATTTGACGGTGTGATAAGCGACGTCCGGTACGAAGTAGGTATACGTACCGTCGGATTTTTTCATTACGCGATCTTTGTCATCGCGGTAGTCGGTGGTGCGCAACCACAGTGCGCCATCCTGTTCGTAGGTCTTGTCGGCCTTGATCAGCGCCTCGACAGTTTTTTCAACCTTGCCGTCCGCGTAGAGCGAGGACTCGAGGTAGTAGTTGTCGAACTTGACGCCGAAGGCTTGCAAGTCCAGATCCTGCTCGCGACGCAGGTAGGTCACGGAGAATTGGCGTATCGATTCGATATCGTTGATGTCGCCGCTGGCAGTGACTGGCTCGCCGTTGCTGGCGGAAACAGTTTTCTTCGCCAGGAAGTCGTTTGCGATGTCCTGGATGTAGTCGCCGTTGTAGGCCGATTCCGGCCAGCCTTCGACGCCCGGTTTCAAACCACGGCCGCGTGCCTGCACCGAAGTTGCGAGTGTGGCGATCTGTACGCCTGCGTCGTTGTAGTAGAACTCGCGGGTGATGTCATAGCCTTGCGCCTGGAACAGCGAAGACAAGGCATCGCCCAAAGCGCCCTGGCGACCGTGGCCGACGTGCAGCGGGCCGGTCGGGTTGGCGGAGACGAATTCGATGATGACTTTTTTGTCATTGCCCAGCTTGCTTTTGCCGAATTCAGCACCTTGCTGCAATACGGTTTTCACCACAGCCTGGCGCGACGCTGCGGTCAGGCGCAGGTTGATAAAGCCCGGACCAGCGATGTCGGCTGCATCGATCAGGTCACGGTTGGCCGGATTGTCGAGCAGGGCGGCGACCAGCGCCTGCGCTACTTCGCGTGGATTTTTCTTGAGCGGTTTGGCGATTTGCATTGCCAGGTTGCAAGCAACGTCGCCATGCGTAGGATCGCGTGGACGTTCGAGCGTGATGTTCGGTTGCAAATCAGTGCCAGCCACCAACGGAGCGACGGCGGCTTGGAAGAGTTCGGTAAGGCGTTGTTTTTGTGCTGCGAGCATGGAGTTGTTTCTGACGGTACAAGACCGAATATTGAAATTGAATAAACGTAGACGGAATTATACTGGCTAGCCAGCCCTCATCCGCCCATTTTGTCGCTGCAATACGTCCCTATGAAACGCGACATCTGGAAGGCCTGCGGTTCCCACGGCATGCCGGAAAGTCGCTGTTCAGCCAAAAAGATGTAAGTACACGCTATCACGGTGTCGCCTGATTCTATTACAACCTTGATGTTTTCGCGGCGATATTCACTGCCTTCGAACATATCCAGCGCAGCGATATCCTGCGCGTCCACGTCGTAATACAACACCCCTTCCACCGATGCCTGCGGCTGCGCCACCATGCCGGGATAAGTATCGTCAGCCAGCGCATAGCGTGCGTGATCCGCAAGCGTCGCTGTTGCCGAAAGGTAATTGCCGCGCACGACGCGTTGCCAGATTTCGGGAAACATCAGCGAACCGTAGGTAAATATATGCATAAGGGCGAATGAGCGGTCGCAGACAGTAGCTGCAAATAAATCCGGCGGCCATGACCTGCCGCCGACTTTCGACCAGATATTCTAAGGGAAGTGCCCTACGCTAGTGTGACAGCAGAAATTTGCGCAGGCGCACAAAGAACAAGGCCGACCATGCTGCTCATGCGCATGGTCGGCCCTGGCTGCAAACAAGTTATTAATTAGTGAGCGGACGGATCAGCCGCGATGGCTTCATGTTCATCCAGCACGCCTTGCTGGGCTGCCACTTTACGCGCCAGCGCTTCGGCACTATTGACCAGGCGTTCGGTCGCTTCGCTCACCAGGTTCACATTGCCATAAGCAATCGCTTCCGCCACCCCGGCATGCAGCATGGCCGTGACGGACAGGTAATCAAAGGTCTTGTAATGGCAAAACCAAAAGCGCCGCGACAAGCCCTGGATGGAACGCAGGCTATCGGTGAGGAATTCATTGCGTGCACAGTTCAGGCACAGTTCATTGAATTCTTTATCGTTACGGATGAAGAGCATTTTGTCATTCGTCAGCGAAGCACGGCGGAAGTTATCCCCCAACAGTGCAAACTGGCGCCGCTGTTCCGGCGTGGCACGTCGCGCTGCATTTTGAAACACCAGGCGATCTATTTCACGCCGCACTTCCAGCAAGCGTAATTGCGCAACAGGATCGACTTCCGTCACATAGATGCCCCGTTTCGGCTTCACTACCAGCAGATGCTCAAAGCACAGCTTGCGTACAGCTTCCCGTACCGGCGTGCGGCCAAAGCCTGCAACATCGCTGAGAAAGGCTTCGTTCACATCGCTGCCTGGCTGGATTTCCATCGTGACGATGGCTTCCTCTATGCGCAGGTAGGCGCGTTCGGACGCACTCGCAACGGATGGGCGCGGTGACGACAACGGTTGTCGCGTCGGCTGGAAGTCCTGCCCGACGGGTACAGGTTTGCTTGCAATACGGTTAGTCGCCATCAATATTTCTCTTTGCTTTTATGTTCAGGCCAGCCTGGTTTCTACCCATTTGACGATACCGTCGAGGGTACGAAAATCTTCTGCCGAGCGCGCCTCCACCGCCACGCCCAGCTCATCAAACATACGACTCAGCGCGCGGCCGGGTCCCAATTCAAGTACTACAGTGACGCCTCGTTCCAGCGTCGTCGCCATGCAATCCTGCCAACGCACCGGCTCGGCGATCTGCGCCGACAAGGTATCCGCTATCGTCGCTTCCGCACCGGCCAGGCCATTGATGCCGGCCAGCACCGGAGCCGTCAGCATCCGGGCAGGTATGCTTTTCAATAAATGACGGAAGGCTGGCACCGCAGCACGCATCCCCGAAGTATGCGAAGGAATCGCTACATCCAGCGCCTTGCACCAATGACCTGCGGCCGTGATTTCTGCCGCGGCCAAGTCTATATCGTGCCGCACACCACCGAGCACAAAATGATCGTCTGCATTAATGATCGCCAACTCCAGGCGATAGCGTTTGCAGACGTCATCCAACGCTGGCG
>JBEBUE010000126.1:0-7545 GCA_040393485.1 Herminiimonas sp. | reverse complement strand
GCGCAAGGTGGCAAGATTGGTATCTACGGTGCCTTGATTAATCAGCGCGGCAAGCTGAAAACGAATAGCGCGGTGGTCGGTGAGAACGGCAAGATTATCTTGAAGGCGAGCGATACGACTTTGCTGGAAGCGGGTAGCGTGACGAGCGCAACTGGTGAAGGCAAAGGTGGTGAAGTACAGGTGCTCGGTACAAAAGTCGGGCTGATGGGCGATGCGGTGGTCGATGTCAGCGGGCAGACCGGTGGCGGCACTGCATTGATCGGTGGCGACTATCAGGGTAAAAATGCTGCGGTGATGAATGCCGAGCAAACCTTTGTTGGTAAGGACGCGATCATCAAGGCAGACGCAATTACGAGCGGTGATGGCGGCAAAGTCATTGTCTGGGGTAACCAGACTGCGCAGGCATATGGTTCTATCTTTGCACGCGGTGGTGCGCAGTCGGGTAACGGTGGCTTTATCGAAACCTCGGGCCATTATCTGGACGTAGCGGGTATACGTGTGAATGCCGGTGCGCCGAAAGGGAAGAACGGTCAGTGGCTGCTTGATCCGGAAAATATCATAGTAAGCAATGGGTCTGCACCTTTGAGTGATGCTGCGGAATTCAGCAGTCGTCCCGGCGAAACTACAGTGATTAGTTCGGAGTTGCTGGAGAACGCAACAGCAGATGTGATTTTGCAGGCGATTAATGATATTACTTTTTACTATGGTGTCGATAATACCAATAGTGGTGTGAGCCTCACGGCGCAAGCAGGTAATAACATCTACGTGAACGCGGTGTTACGCTTTGCCGGCGATATTACGTTGGCGGCAAATCACTTTGGTACTGGCGAAGGGAGAGTCCTGGCAGAGATGGAAATTACTGCCGGTGGCATCAAAACGATTACGGACTATTTGAATCCGCCAGTAGTCGTTCCTCCAGTGACTCCGCCTCCTTCCGCTGATATTTGTACCATCGCCCCCAACTCAGCCCTCTGCCAGGTACTGTCACCTCCAACTGCGAGTGAGCCGGTCAAGCCAGTACAGCAGGCAAGCAATGAAATCATCAAGACGGTTAATTCGTCGACACCCAAGACTGATTTCGATCAGCTAGCTTTCCTCGATACGAAAAAACAAGGCGATAGTTCATCCGGCAGCTCAGGCTCATCTGGAAGCAGCTCTACACCGGATGATAAGAAGGCCGATGATAAAAAACCCGAGAGCAAAGAAGTCGCATCCAATGACAAGAGTGGAACCAAAAATGAACCAGTCAAAAAAATGTACTGTAATTAAGTCCCTGTTGTTGCTGGCAGTGTGGTGTACAGCAACAGTGGTACAGGCAGCCGGAGTCGGTACGGTTACGTTGCTGAGTGGACCTTTGCTGGCGAAGAAGACGAATGGCACCATGCGCGTGCTGGCGGCGAAGTCGTCGGTCGAAGTCGGTGATACTTTATCTACCCAGGGCAAAGCTTATGCACAAATCAGGTTTAGTGATGGCAGCACACTGATCCTGCAGCCGGAAACGACGCTGACGATTGATAAGTTTTCGTATGAAGTGAACAAGCCTGCTACGGATAATATCGCCTTCACATTGGCTCAGGGTGGAGTGCGCTCCGCTACGGGTTTGCTCGGTAAGCGCAGCAAGGATAGTGTGCTGATGGTAACGCCGAGTGCCAACATCAGCATGCAAGCCGCGAATGTGATTGTGCAGTATGTCAGGCCGACAGCAGAAGCAGTGGCGGCTGCGCGTCACGCTTATTTGCTGGCGAGCACAGCAGCACTGGATTCGTCCATGCAAGCGACACGTAGTGACATGCCGGTACCTGCGGCCATTCAGTCTTTGCTGCTGGCGCAAATCAATATGCCTTTACCTGGAGGTTTGACGCCGAACCCTACAGGTTCGACGCCGCCATTGCCACCGGGCTTATATGTGCAGGTAATTGATGGTTTGATTAATGTGACGAATAGGGGCGGAGCACAAAATTTTTCTGCCGGGCAGTTCGGTTATACGCCGACCCCGATACAGGCGCCAGTCGTTATACCGAAAAACCCCGGCCTGCAATTCGTGCTGCCACCGGTATTTAATTCGTCGCCTCCGATATCCGGGACGAGCACTCCTCCCAAGTCGAATACTGTGGATTGTGAAGTGCGTTAGTCGTCCTATCGATTACCACCAGGTTTCCAGCTGTATGCCGAAATTGTAGCCATTGGTGGCTGTTCAGTAGATGCCATTTGCAGCGAGCGGACTGCCACTGGCGGCAGCTGACTGTGCGGCCTTGTCCCATTTCGCGTAGGTATAGTAGAAGCGCAATTCAGGACGACTCCAGAAGCCGCGCTCCAGCGCAAGCGCCGGGGCGATCGTGAATTTGGTCAGGTTACGGGCGTTGCCACCGTCTGGTTTGACGCGGTCATGACCAAGTTCGCCGAGTAGTTTGAAGTGATTGGTAAAGGCGTAGGAGAGTCGTCCACCGACAGAGCTCCAGGTCTGATTGAGTTGCAATGCCGGATCTTTACGTGTTTCATACAAGGCGAGTAATTGCCCGCCAAAGTTAGGCGTCAGCTGAAAATCCACGTAGTCCATGAGCATCCAGCGACGTGTTTCTTTGCCTGCCAGCAGATTACCTGCGGCGCCGAAGTTGGCGTCGGTCGCTGCACCGCGGCCACTTTGGAATGAAAGACGGTTTGTGTAGGTGTTGTCGAGCTTATGTGCCCATTCCACCAGGTAGTTGCTGCCTGAATGCGTGTTGCCCTTGGGTTTGTGATTGGCACTATCGGTAACGTGGTTCACGGCGACGTCCAGGGTGCCACCTGCGTACAGTGGAATGTCGTTGAGCTGGATGTTGTGGCGTGTCGCACCGACCGGATCATCTGCTCCGTTGTTGTCCATATAGGCATAGGATAGTTTCGCCTTACCCATGACCGTGTAGTCTTCAATACCGAAACCGGTTCCGCTCGGGCTGTTGTAAAAGAAGTCGGTGATGTGCACCATGCGACGTTTGTAAAAGCGGCGACCCGCCCAGATTTTGGCGGTGCCGAGTCCGGGCATGTCGCGTGCTTCCAAATACATTTGATTGATGTCGTAATGACTGTTGTTGAGTGTGCCGCCGCCGATCAAGCCACCAACGGCATTAAACATCATGTTTGCACGCAGGATTGTTCCGTTTGCGGCTTTGAAGGCATCTTTGCCTAACATGTACTCGCCGTAAAAATCGCATTCATTACCCAGGCGATATTTGGCTGCCGTGCCTGCCAGTTGAAAACATCCGGCTCTGCCCGGCTCATCTTTTTGCGCCATGCCGGCACGCATATAACCGTTGAAATCCACGATCTTGTTATCGTCGGCACTGGCTCCGCCTGCTAATGCCAGGCCAAGTATCAATGCAATTTTTCCCTGCCATTGCCGCGGGCTAATCTCCCAATTTGTCATCTTGTTGCTCCCTTCGAAGTTATATGGATAGTTTGGCTATACGTATGTAACCATTTGGTTATGCTAGCAATGTGCATTGCTAATTACAAGTATCTATCCAGATGGTTATATCTGCGTGTTGTATAAAAAAGCAGATATCTCTGATCTGCTCTCTGTTGGTTCTAAGTGGGATGACTTTCTTTTAGGCCTGTTATGGAGGGGAGCAGGCTTAGCACGCCGCACATTATGACCAGCCCTATTCCAATCCAGCCAAAGATGTCCGGCACTTCGCCAAAAACACTCCAGCTGAACAAAACCGCAAACGGAATTTGCAGGTAGCAAAAGGGCATGAGTTGGGTCGCGCTGGCTAGCCGGAAAGCAAGGATAAGCAACAAGTGCCCGATGCTTCCCAGCACGGAAGCAAAGAGCAGCCATGCCAGCTGTGTGCTACTCGCAGTCTGGACGATGCGCAGGATGCTCAGATCTTGCAGGTGCATGACGATGGCAGCGCCGATCATGCCGACGATACCGGTCCAGAAATGCGTGGCGAATATGCTTTCGGAACCGGCCATCCTGCGGGTGAGTAATTGATACGCGGTATTGACCGTAGCCGAGGCCAGCGGCAACAAGGCTGCCAGGCCAAAGATGCCGGCGCCCGGCCGCATCATGATCAGCACGCCGACGAAGCCACCCAGTACCAGAAGCCAGCCGAAGGTTGATAGTTGCTCTCTCAGCCATATTGCCGCCGCTGCCGAAACGATGAGCGGTGTCAGCATCATGATGGAAGTGAACTCAGGCAGCGGAAGATACTGCAGCGCGAGGAAGTTGAGGCAGCTGACCGCCAATAGCAATACACCGCGCAGAAATTGAAAGCCGGGTTTGCGACTGCGAAATGATTGTCCATGCATGAAGAGGATCGCAGCGAACACCGTACCGGCTTGCACTGCAAACCGTAGTCCGACTTGAAACGACACGGGCAGTTCGCCTTTCAAGCTGCGGATAATCGCATCCATCGCAGCAAAGATAAAAACGGTGAGGACGATGAGTGCAATACCCAGGCCCGGGCGGTATGTGGTGGTCCCCGTACCTGGCTCAGCCATTATGTTTTGCGGTGGGTGATGTGCGCAGGTGTTCAGCGACATGGACGCTAAACGGCATGCGATCCAGTACATCCTTCTGCAGGTCAATACCGTCCGGGATATCCGTGAGCAAGAGGCCGTCCTGCGTCAATTCGAACACGGCGCGTTCGGTGACATATAGAACCTTCTGTCCTTCACGTTGCGCCCTCGCACCACTAAAGGTGATGTGCTTGACGCGCTCCACCATTTTGGCGACGGTGCCGTAACGCTTGATCGTGACCTTGCCGTCTGTGGCCTCGACGTCCAGGCCCTTCGCTTCGAAGGTGCCACAAAACACGACCTTCTTGGCCTGTTGTGTGATGTCGACGAAGCCGCCAGGTCCAATCACGCCCTCGCCCAGCCACGACACATTCACGTTGCCAAACTGGTCCAGCTCACCCATGCCGAGAAACGCGATGTCTATGCCACCGCCACTGAAGAAATCGAACTGATCATTCGAGCTCAGGATGGCGCTCGGGTAGCGCGTTGCGCCAAACAGATGACCAGAAAGCAGCTCTCCGTTATGTGGCCCCTGCTCAATGACGGTCCAGCTGATTTCTTTGCCCTCGGCTTGCGCGATCAGTGGGATGCCGTCTGGAATGCCGAAGCCGAAGTTAATGCATTTACCTGCTTCCAGCTCCATCGCTGCACGTCGCGCGATCAAGTAGCGTATGCCCTCCGGCAACAGGGGCGCAGCCAGACTTGCAGGTGGCGCGACCTGGCCGCTGATGCTGGGGTCGTATGGTGCACCGGTGGTTTGTTGTTGTTCGGGATAGGCGCAAACCTTGTCTACCAGTATGCCGGGGACGCAGACATCACGTGCCGGGACAATCGCTGCATCGAGTCGATCCCGTACCTGGGCATACACTTTTCCGCCGCAGTTGTGCGCAGCCAGGGCCGCGGCGAAAGCATCCATGTCGGCGGCTTCTTCGCGGGCAGTGATATTGCCATGCGGATCGCCCGCAGTACCTCGCACCAGTGCGAAATCGATATTGACGGGTTTGTACCAAAGTAACTCTTTCCCGCCCAATGCGATCACTTCAACCAGATCTTCCTTAGTGCGGTCGCTACAGCGTCCGCCGCCATGACGCGGGTCGGCAAAAGTATGCAGGCCGATATGCGTCACCAATCCGTGTCGCCCGGCACCCGCTTCACGCAACAAGGTCTGGATCACGCCGGCAGGAAAGGTATAGGCCTCGATCACATTGTCGCGGGCGAGCTGCTGCATGGGCCTGGACCAAGTCCAGTGTCCGCCAATGACACGCTTGACCATGCCTTGATGGGCAAAGCGACCGATGCCCGAACCCATGCCATCTCCTATGCCGACGCCATGAATCAGCGTCAGGCTATGTGGATGACCGGTAGCGAGAAAGCGCTTTTCTATAGCGGCGGCAATATGGTCTGCCTCTTGCAGGCCACCGCCTGATCCACTGAACGCGATAACAGCACCATCAAAAATTTCATTGGCCATCTCATCGGGACTGGCCCATTCGGTCTTCTTCATATTTCTCTGCGTAGTTAATGGTGCGGTGGGTCGAAAATTTTTATCGCTTGAAAAAGCCTGCCGGCTCGCTGATAATGATATAACCAGATAGTTACTTTTGACAAGCAACAGGAAAAATCAAGGAGATATCCAAATGGAGTTAGCGAGTGAATATCGGCAGGTAGCAGACATGGCCCGTAAATTTGCGGACGAAGTCATCCGCCCTGAAGCTGAACGGCTGGACCGGGATGAGGTGTTTGCGGGTGATATCTATAAGCAGATGGGACAGATCGGTTTGTTCGGCATTGCCGTGCCGGATAGTCATGGCGGTGCTGGTTTGGATTGCCTGGCTTACAGCCTGGTGATGGAAGAACTTAGCCGTGGCTATTCATCAATAGCCGACCAGTGTGGCCTAGTCGAATTGCTGACCTCCCTGCTTTGCACGCACGGCAGTGAAGAGCAAAAGAAAAAGTGGGTATCAGCACTGGTACGGGCTGATATCAAAGGTGCGTACTGCATCACCGAAGCCGGGGCCGGATCGGATGTCTCGGGCATTAAGACTACCGCCGTCAGGAAAGGCGATGGATGGGAGTTGAGCGGTTCCAAGCTGTGGATACATAACGCACCTGTAGCGGATGTAGCGTTGGTGCTGGCGCGTACCGACCCGGCAGCGGGCAAACGCGGCATGAGTATCTTCATCGTGGATTGCCATGCTGCGGGCGTATCGAAAGGCCCGAAAGAACACAAGATGGGACAGCGCTCTTCGCAAGTGGGTGAGCTGCATTTCGATAGCGTCAAGTTGGGACCGGACGCGTTGCTCGGCATCGAGGGGCGAGGCTTTCACATGATGATGAGTGTGCTGGAAAAAGGTCGGGTCGGCATAGGCTCGCTCGCGGTTGGCATATTGCAGGCAGCATTGGAGGCATCGATAGAGCAGGCAAAAATCAGAAAGCAATTCGGCCAGGCAATCGCCGATTTCCAGGGCATACAGTTCATGCTGGCCGACATGGCTAAGGATGCGGAAGCTGCGCGACTGCTAGTGCGATCAGCTGCATTGAAAATTGATCAGGGGCTGGAAGCGACGGCAGCCGCATCGATGGCCAAATGTTTTGCAAGTGATGCAGCAGTCGCGCATACCGCCAATGCGATACAGATACATGGTGGCAGCGGTTATATACGTGGATATGAAGTGGAGCGCTTGTATCGCGATGCCAAAATTACGCAGATCTATGAAGGCACCAATCAAATCCAGCGGGTCATCATCGCCCGCAAACTAATACAAGGATAAGACGATGGATAGAACAGCAATTGTTACCGGCGCGTCGCGTGGCATAGGACGGGCTATCGCCGTTGGTCTGGCGCAGGATGGCTACGATATCTGTGCGATAGCCTGGCAGGACGATGAGCAACTGAAAAGCCTGGCCGATGAAATCAAAAGCCTCGGAAGGAAGTGCATATGGATCAATCACAACATTGCAGATACGGGGGCATTGCAAGGGGTGCTGGATCGTCTGCCGGAATTGCCGGGCGCGGTCGCATGTCTGGTGAACAATGCCGGGGTA
>JBEBUE010000125.1:0-7555 GCA_040393485.1 Herminiimonas sp. | reverse complement strand
TTTCTTTGCTTACTTTCTTTGGCGAAGCAAAGAAAGTGAGTGGCCGCCGGGCCACACCCGGCAACGCACTTCTCCACGGAGAGCAAACCGAACCAGCAACATCAACACGTAAACAAACCAGACAAACAATAAAAAAGCCGGGTCTCAAGAACCCGGCTTTTTTTATCCCGCAGTCATCAGGACTGCAATCGATTAACGTTCGCCGAAAGGACGACGTGTCGCGCCTGCATCACCGGTACGCGGACCTTTGTTGAAGCTGCTGCCGTCTTTACGCGGTGCATTTGGCTTGCTGAAGGTACGTTGACCTGGCTTGGAGTTGCTACGATTGTCGCCTGGTTTCCAGCCACCTGGTTTGTGGTTCGAACGCGGTGCCGAAGCGCTGCGTTTTGGTTCGAAACCTTCGATGACTTCGACCGGGATCAATTGCTTGATGAAGCGCTCGATACGTTTAACGTTCATGCTTTCTGCATGGTTCACCAGCGATACTGCGATACCGTTACGACCAGCACGACCGGTACGACCGATACGGTGCACGTAGTCTTCCGGGAATTTTGGCAAGTCGTAGTTGACGACGTGGGTGATACCAGGAACGTCGATACCACGTGCAGCAACGTCAGTCGCTACCAGGACGCGGATCTGACCACGACGCAAGCCGTCGAGGGTACGGTTACGTGCACCTTGGTGCATGTCGCCATGCAACGCAGCAGCAGCGAAACCAGCGATGTTCAGACGATCTGCAATGGTGTCTGCGTCACGTTTGGTCGCGGTGAAGACAACTGCCTGATCCAGGGTTTCGTCACGCAGCAGATGATCCAGCATGCGATTTTTGTGCGACAGGTCATCCACGAAGTGGATGCATTGCTTGATGTTTTCGTGCTTGGTTGCGGAGCTGGCGATCTGGATGATCAATGCATCTTTGGTGATGCGTTTAGCCATATTGCCGACCATACCGTCGAGGGTCGCCGAGAACAACATGGTTTGACGACCTTCAGGTGTCGCTGCCAAGATTTTTTCGATGTCATCGATAAAGCCCATGTCCAGCATGCGATCTGCTTCATCCAGTACCAGGATTTGCAGTTGCGAGAAGTCGATCTTGCCCGATTCCATGTGGTCGATCAGACGACCTGGGGTTGCCACCAGAATCTCAGGATTCTTGGCCAGCAATTGCATTTGTTTCGGGTAAGGCATACCGCCCAGGATGGATACAGCCTTGACGCGTTTCATGAACGCGCCGTATTTGTCGGTTGAAGTAGTAACTTGCAGTGCGAGTTCGCGGGTTGGGGTCAACACCAGCATTTTCGGTTGTGCAGGTTTAAAACGAGGGCGATCGCCACGCGAACGGGCCGATTGCGCTTCTTGGTTAGGTGTTTTGCCGGTTTGCGGCTGGTCGCCTTCGGAGGCAAATTTGTGCAGGGCAGGCAACATGAATGCTGCGGTCTTGCCGGAGCCTGTCTGCGACGAAACCATCATATCGCGGCCTTCAATTGCTGCAGGGATCGCCTGAGCTTGCACACCAGTCGGCGCTGTGTAGCCAGATTCTGTGAGTGCTTTGATGATGGACGCGTGGAGGCCTAGTGATTCAAAAGTCATTATTTTTCTTTCGTGTATATCAGCGCGACAGCGCGCATCATGGATTGTGTCCACGATGAATGTCTGCGAGTGCGCAAAAAATGCAACGCTAACCAACGAAACAGCTAAGAAAGCTCAGAGAGATTTCGGCACAAAAGCTTTGCGCCGGGACGGTGTCTAAGATTCAACACCAGAAGGCGGGAGGGCTTTATCGTTAATGCTAACGGGTTCGCGATGCTGCAAAGTGCGATGTCTGTACAAAGCACAGCGGGCATTATAGTACAGAAAGCCCCTGCTGTCGAGTCATGTACTGGAATGAGCAGCGCGGCACCGTTAGAGCGTCCGCGCTGTCACTTATGCGTCTGCCAATAAAAAACGCGGCAAAAACTCTGCCGCGTCCTTTATTTACACCAGCGCGGGGCTGGATTTACTCCAGGCCGCCCATGCCGCCGACTACGTGCGAGAAGCCACCGTCAACGTAAGTAATTTCACCTGTAATCCCGCCCGACAGGTCGGACAAGAGGAAGGCGGCAGTGTTGCCGACATCTTCAATAGTGACATTGCGACGCAGTGGGGCGTGATCCTTAACGAAGTTGAGGATTTTGCTGAAATCCTTGATGCCACTGGCGGCCAGTGTTTTGATCGGGCCGGCCGAGATGCCGTTGACGCGCACGCCTTTCGGGCCCAGCGATTCAGCCATGTAACGCACGCTGGCTTCCAGCGATGCCTTTGCCAGGCCCATGGTGTTGTAGTTAGGCAGGGCGCGCATTGAGCCGAGGTAGGTCAGGGTCAGCAGTGCTGCGTTCGGACGCAGCAAAGGCAGGGCCGCTTTAGCCATTGCCGGGAAGCTGTAGGCCGAGATGTCGTGCGCGATCTTGAAGCCTTCACGCGAAATGCCGTCCAGGAAGTCACCGGCAATCGCTTCGCGTGGTGCGAAGCCGATCGCGTGTACCAGGCCGTCGAGGTGATCCCAGGATTTGCCGAGGTCAGCAAACAAGGCGGTAATTTGTTCGTCGCTGCCGACGTCGCAATCGAAGACCAGCGAGCTGTCGAATTCTTTGGCGAATTCGGTGATGCGGTCTTTGAAGCGTTCACCGACGTAGGTAAATGCGAGTTCAGCGCCTTCGCGCTTGCAGGCGGCAGCGATGCCGTATGCGATGGAGCGGTTCGATAACAAACCGGTGATGAGAATTTTTTTGCCTTGCAAGAACGCCATGAACGACTCCAGTGGATTTTCGACATTAACTGCGTGTAAATAAGTGCGCAGGAATAAGTGCGGAATGGGCAAGATTGTAGGGGCTAGCAGGCGCAACGGCAACTTTTGTCGTGATTCTTTGCTTTTTGAGGGTTTTGCCGGGCTATATCAGCGGTGGCAGTAGCCGCCTGTTTCTGTAGAATAGCCAGAACGTCAATATCTGCCGACAGTATGTCCGGCATGGCGATCAGCAATCATCCCGGGTTCTAGTGACAGGCGCATGGCTAAATTACTTTATTCTTTTCCGCTGATCTGTTTCCTTTCCTTCCAGAGCGCAGCTGTCTTTGCCGCGCATGCATTCTCACTCTATGACACGCCCAAGTATCCGGCTGGTTTCACGCATTTTGATTTTGTGAATCCGGATGCGCCCAAGGGCGGCGAGCTATTCCTCGCCAATCCTGATCGTCGTACCAGCTTTGATAAATTCAATCCTTTCTCGATGAAAGGGGTGTCGGCAGCTGGCTTGACTGTGCTGATGTTTGAAAGCCTGACCACGACTTCGAGCGGCAGTGAGGCGATTAGCGATGAAGTGGCGACCATGTACGGCTTGCTGGCAGAGGACATGGAGCTGGCGCCGGATCGCATGGCGATGACCTTCCGCCTCAATGCCAAGGCGCGTTTCAATAACGGTGATCCGGTATTGGCAGCAGACGTCAAACACTCTTTTGATACGCTGGTGGCCAAAGGAGCGCCGCAGGTTAAATCATTGCTGGAAAACGTGAAGCAATGTGTGGTGCTGAATGAGCGTACCGTGCGTTTTGATTTCAAGACCCTGAACCGTGAAATGCCCTTGATTGTCGGTAGCGTGCCGGTGTTCTCGCGCAAGTGGGCCGCTGGTACTGAATTTGACAAGATACAGCTGACGCCGCCGATTACGACGGGCCCTTACCTGATAGACCGCTACGATACCGGTCGCTCCATCAGCTATAAGCTGAATCCAAATTACTGGGGCAGGGATATTCCGACCCGTAAAGGCATGTTCAATTTCAATCGCATCAACTATCGCTTTTATAGCGATAACGTGGCGCGACTGGAAGCCTTCAAGGCTGGCGAGTTTGATCTGGTGGTTGAGAACAGTGCCAAGAATTGGGCGCGTAGCTACATCGGACCTAAATTCAATAATGGCAGCATCATCAAGCGCGAGCTGGCACATTCGAATGGTGCGGGTATGCAGGGCTTCCTGATGAATTTACGGCGACCACAATTCCAGGATGTGAGGGTACGGCAGGCGCTGGGCCTGGCACTCGATTATGAGTGGATGAACCGGCAGTTATTCTTTGGTTCCTATAAGCGCATTTA
Organism: Herminiimonas sp.; assembly: GCA_040393485.1. Lineage (GTDB taxonomy): Bacteria > Pseudomonadota > Gammaproteobacteria > Burkholderiales > Burkholderiaceae_D > Oxalicibacterium. The sequence continues at coordinate 3,432 of JBEBUE010000125.1, read as the reverse complement.
CTCCTTCTTTAATAACAGCCCGATGGCAGCGACGGGCCTGCCTTCCGCCGAGGAATTGGTGTACCTGGAACCGCTGCGCAAGAAACTGGATCCGGCTGTATTCGGCCCGGCTCCGGTGCCGCCCGACACCAATCCACCCGGATCGCTGCGTGCGAATCTGTTGAAAGCGGTCGAACTGTTCCGGCAGGCGGGTTGGGAATATCGCGATGGAGCCTTGCGCAATGCCAAAGGCGAAGTGTTTGCATTTGAAATCATGGATGACCAGTCCGCGATGACAAGGGTGATCAGCGTCTATGTCCGCAATCTGCAAAAGCTGGGCATACAGGTGACACAACGCACGGCTGACTATGCCTTGCTGCAAAAGCGCATGGAAGAGTTTGACTACGATATGACCAGCATTCGCTTCCCGGATGTCAGTACACCGGGTAATGAAATGTTCGATATGTTTGGCTCCAAGGCCGCTGATGAAAAAGGCTCGAGCAATTTCTGGGGCCTGAAAGATCCGGCCGTTGATCGTCTGGTTGAAGCACTGGTGGCGGCTGATAGCCGTTCTGAGTTGCAGGGTGCAGCACGTGCGCTGGATCGGGTACTGCTGAATAAATACATTGTTATCCCGCACTGGTATTCATCGACGCACAGGATCGCCTACTGGAATCGTTTTGGTATGCCAGGCAAACTACCGCTGTACTACCAGCCTGATCCTTATGTGATCTCAACCTGGTGGCAGGAGAAAGCTAAATGAGGATGCCGCGATGAATCTGTGGTCATACATCATCAAGCGCGTATTGCTGATGATCCCTACCTTGCTGGGTGTGATTGCCATCACCTTTGCCGTGATCCAATTTGTCCCGGGCGGGCCGGTTGAACAGGCACTGGTTGAACTGAAGGGACAGTTTGGTGCCGGCGGTGAAGCGGGCGGTGGTGGCGGTGGCGCACAGTATCGCGGACGGCAGGGCATCGATGCGGAACGCGTTGCCGAGATCAAGGCGCTGTACGGTTTCGACAAGCCGCCGATTGAGCGTTTCTGGCAAATGCTGAAGGGCTTTGCCACCTTCGACCTCGGACAAAGTTTTTATCACCATAAGGACGTATGGGATCTGGTGGTATCCAAATTGCCAGTATCGATCACGATAGGGATGTGGACTTTCTTCCTGACCTACTTCATCTCGCTACCACTCGGCATCGCCAAGGCAGTACGCGAAGGCAGCCGTTTCGATTCCCTCACGACCATGCTTGTCCTGATCGGTTATTCGATCCCTGGCTTTATCCTTGGCGTGTTCCTGCTTGTGATGTTTGGTGGCGGCAGCTTTGTGCAATGGTTTCCTTTACGCGGCCTGACCTCGGATAACTGGGAGCAGCTGTCGCTGATTGGCAAAGTGCTCGATTACCTGTGGCACATTGCTTTGCCGGTGACTGCATCGGTAGCCGGTTCGTTCGCGGTGATGACCATGCTGACCAAGAACACCTTCCTCGAAGAAATCCGCAAACAATATGTGTTGACCGCGCGCGCCAAAGGCTTGAGCGAAAACAAGGTCTTGTACAAACATGTCTTCCGCAATGCACTGATTCCTTTGGTAACCGGTTTTCCGGCTGCCTTTATCGGTGCTTTCTTCACCGGCAGCTTGCTGATCGAAACCCTGTTCTCACTCGATGGCCTCGGGCTGCTTTCGTATGAGTCGGTGATACGACGCGATTATCCGGTTGTGATGGGGACGCTGTACCTCTTCACATTGATCGGCCTGGTGGTTAAGTTGCTGGGTGACTTGTGTTATGTCTGGGCAGATCCGCGCCTGCAGTTTGAAAGCCTGAACTCATGAACGAACTTGCTACCGTAGCGCCGGTTTCGCCGGGACGCCGGGTCTGGCTGCGCTTTAAAAAGAATCGTCGTGGCTACTGGAGTCTGATTATTTTCAGCGTACTGGTCGTCATCAGTTTGCTGGCAGAAGTGCTGTCTAACGACAAGCCACTGGTGGCGCGATATAACGGCGAGCTGGTATTCCCCATCCTGAAGACTTATTCGGAAAAGAAATTTGGTGGTGACTTCGAATCGCCTGCCGATTACCTCGATCCTTTCATCCAGCAACAGTTCGAGAAAGACGGCAACTGGGCCATCTATCCGCTGAACCGCTATCACTACGACACCTTGAATTACTTTGCCAGCTCACCGAATCCGGCGCCGCCGTCTGCCGAGAACTGGCTGGGTACCGATGACAGGGGGCGGGATGTGGTGGCGCGCCTCTTGTATGGTTTCCGTGTCTCTGTGCTGTTCGGGCTGGCGCTGACTTTTACTGGTGTCTTGCTTGGTTTGATGACAGGTGCGATCCAGGGTTACTTCGCCGGCAAGACGGATTTGTTTTTCCAGCGCTTCATGGAAATCTGGGGCGCGATGCCCGAGCTGTATTTGCTGATTATCTTTGCCTCCATTTTTCAACCCAGCATCGGCTTGCTGCTGATCCTGCTGTCCTTGTTTGGCTGGATGGGTTTATCTGACTATGTGCGCGCCGATTTCCTGCGTAACCGTAATTTGGAATATGTACAGGCAGCGCGTGCACTCGGCTTGTCAAACGGCCAGATTATCTGGCGCCACGTTTTGCCGAATAGCCTGACGCCGGTTGTGACTTTTCTGCCGTTCCGCATGAGCGGCGCGATCCTGGCCTTGACCAGCCTCGACTTTCTCGGACTCGGTGTGCCTTCCACGACTGCTAGCCTGGGTGAGTTGCTGGCGCAGGGCAAAAACAATCTGGATGCATGGTGGATCGCCTTGTCCACTTTCATGGTGTTGACCATGATGCTGCTCCTGCTGACGAATATAGGCGACGCCCTGCGCAACTCGCTGGATGTGCGGAGGAAGGCATGAGTTTGCTCGATATACAAAACCTGCAGGTGTCCTTTGATACCAGCAAGGTGGTCAACGACGTCAGCTTCAGCATCGCTGCCGGCGAGAAGTTTGCGTTGGTTGGCGAGTCAGGTTCGGGCAAGACGGTGACTGCATTGTCTCTGCTGCGCCTGAACCAGGATGCGACTTACGGCGGCAAGATTCTGTTTGAAGGCCAGGACGTCCTGCAAAAGACTGAAGCAGCGATGCGCTCCGTGCGTGGCAATGACATCGCGATGATCTTCCAGGAGCCGATGACGGCGCTGAATCCCTTGTTCACTATAGGCAACCAGATCGCCGAAGTGCTGATGCTGCATGAAGGCATCAGCGCGAAAGCGGCTGCCTTGCGTACCGTTGAATTGCTGGATAAGACGGGTATCCCTGAGCCGCAACGACGCGCCTTGTCCTACCCGCATGAATTGTCCGGCGGCCAGCGGCAGCGCGCGATGATTGCAATGGCGCTAGCCTGCAAGCCCAAGTTGCTGATTGCGGATGAGCCGACCACGGCGCTCGACGTAACGATACAGGTACAGATCGTCGAGCTGCTGAATCAGTTG
>JBEBUE010000124.1:0-7567 GCA_040393485.1 Herminiimonas sp. | reverse complement strand
ACCAGTGCGCGTGCGATTCATGCGCATGCCGCGCCATGCGGTACGCGCTGCTTCGCGCAAGTCATCCCAGAAGGAAGCACCGGCATCGCGTCCGGCTTGTGTCATATCGGGCGCAGGCAAAGCTTGCTTGATTGTGGATACACCGGAATCGCCGACGATTTCACCGTCACGTATCTCTATGACGCGACGCGCCTGATCAGCGACGTCACGATCATGGGTAATCAAGATAATGGTATGACCGGCATCGGCCAGTTCATTGAGCAATGCCATGACTTCGGCACCGCTTTTACTATCGAGTGCACCGGTCGGCTCATCGGCAAGAATGATGCGCCCGCCGTTCATCAGCGCACGCGCGATCGATACGCGTTGCTGCTGCCCGCCGGACAACTGGCTCGGCCGGTTATCCAGTTTGTCGCTCAAACCGAGTCGCGTCAGCAAGGCCGCAGCACGTGTAGCGCGCTCTTCTTCCGGCATGCCGGCATAGATGGCGGGAACCTCGACGTTCTCGCGCGCCGACTCCGTCGCGATCAGGTGATAACCCTGGAACACGAAACCAAATGCTTCGCGGCGCAACCATGCCAATTCATCGCTATCGAGCGTGGCGACATCACGTCCGCTAAACAGATAACTACCCGAACTGGGCCGGTCCAGGCAGCCAAGCAAATGCATCAGTGTCGATTTGCCGGAACCCGACGCACCGACGATTGCAACGAACTCACCCGCGTGGATTTTCAGTGACAAGCCATGCAGCACTTCGACCGCGGGTGCATCACCATTACCCCCGTATTGCTTGCGTATCTCACGCAGCTCTATCAACGGTGTCAGCGGTGCTTCTGTTACCACTGAAACCTCCGCGTCTTGTTCTGCGCCACGACTTCACCGGTGATCAGTTGCTCACCTTCTTTCAAACCTTCGACCACCTGCACTGCCAGCCGATCTTGCACACCGACACGCACTTCGCGCGTCTGTGGCTTATCGTCACTGCCCAAGATACGGGCCGTGTACATCTGCGGTTTTTGTTCCACTGGTTGCAGGGCGCTTAACGGCGCCACCAGCACGTCACGTGCAGCAGCGGTGATGAAGGAAACCTGCGCCGTCATTTGCGGCAGCAATTCGGCATCCTTGTTATCCACATCGAACAGGACTGTGTACTGCACGACTTTGCTGACCGGCGTCTGATTGGGATTTGATGCAGTTGTTGCGGCTACCGGTGGTGCCGGCAAGACCTGACGCACTTGCCCGTTCCAGCGGCGGCGGTCACCCGCCAGTGTCGTAAAGTAGGCGGCCTGGCCTGCCTTGACGCGACGAATGTCCGCCTCGGAAACCGTGGTCCACACCGTCATCGCCGACAAATCCGCAATCCGCATCAGCGTAGGCGTCTGATACGTTGCGTTGAGGGTCTGCCCTTCTTTCGCATCGATACCGATGACCGTGCCGCCCATAGGCGCATAAATCCGCGTGTAGCCGAGACGTGCTTCGTCGGCCTTCAGGCTGGATTGCGTTTGTACGATACGCGCCTGTGTTTGCGCGATGCGTGCAACCGCAGCAGCCAGGTTGGCTTCCGCTGTCTGCACGTCTTCCAGACGGGTCGACTCATCCTTGTGCATCTGCTGCTGGCGATCATGTTGTTGCACGCTCAGGCGATGCTGCGCCCGTTGCTCTGCCAGCTGCGCTTGCAGTTCATTTTGCTGCGCACGTCCCGCGTCGACGGTAGCCTGCAACACACTGGCATCGATCTCGGCCAGCAACTGGCCTTTCTTCACGACGTCACCCGGCTCCACGTGCAGCTTCAGTACCTGGCCGGATACTTGCGCGCCGACCTCCACCGAGCTCATTGGTTGCAAGGTGCCAATCGCCGTTACTGTCGCTTCTATATTGCCGCGTGCTACCGGTGCCACTTCAAACCGCGCCTCGCTGCGATTACCGGACCACAGGCCGACCGCCGCCAGGGCAACGGCCAATACGACCAGGCCCACAATCTTTTGCTTGCGGGTAAAACGTTTACGCGTATTCATTATTTCTTGACCTCAAACGTCAGCGTCGCCGTGTGGCGCACGTCATCATATTTTTTGCCATTCAGGGTTACGGATCCATTTACACGTGCCGACACTTCGAGGAAATAGCGCGCCGGGAACAAAGCATTCAGCGTTACCGTGCCATCCTTGCCCGGCTTTAATACGCGATGCCAGCCTTCTGAAGTCTCTACATTGACCTGCGTGGCGGCAACCGTATTGCCTTTCCACACCAACTTGAAGGTGTTGCCGTTCGCTTCGGTCGGCACCAGCTCCAGGTCGTTGACGGCCTTGGTTTCGCTACGGCCATACCGGGCCTGGAAATAATTCACTACGTCTTTGTCGCCGATGCGCATCGCGGTCAGGCGCACATCACCGCTAGCAGGCGCGCTTATATTCAGGCGCTCTGCTTCGGTGACAAGCGGCAAATCCTTACCATCGGCCATGAAGGCACGCGCTGCGCTCAGGCTGGCCGTCGATCCCTTCACCGCTTCAAATTCACCTACATAGGCATGCGCCGCACCGGCCGCATCACGCTCCAGCCAGACATAGTCGGCGTGCGCTGCGGCACTGGTGAGGAACAAACTGGTCGCAAGCAAAGCGAAAGGAGAAAAGGACATGCGCATAAACCCTCGTAAAAACGTCCCGAACCGGGTCGGGGAAAGAAAGCAGCCCGGGGTACGCATGCTGCGCACCCCGGGTCTTACTACTGCTGACAGGTGTTACTCAAATCACTTGTTAATAAAGCTCAAGGTCGTCGTGTATGAAATTTTTTGTACCTTGTCGCCCGCGACCTCGAGCTCACCCTTCAGTTCATGGTTGCTCATCAGGATGTAACGGCCCTTGCCTTGCAGCGGGATCTTGACGCGACCTTCTTTGTCGGTGGTAAAACCCTTGACCCATTTTTCAGGGTTGATGACGCTCACTTTTTTGTCTGCAAGTGGCTCGCCTTTAAAGGTCAAAGTAAATACATCACCATTGGCTTTGACCGGCACCAGCTCAAAATCCAGCGCAGCGGCAGTTTCAGTACGACCGGCGCGCGAATTGAACACCGCAGCCTGCATCTGGCCATCCTTGTTCTTCCATGGCTTCCAGACCTGGTCGGCGATCAGGCGCACGTCACCGCTACCGCTTACCGCGGCTTCCAGGTATTCATTTTTGGTCGTGAGCTTGGCTGGCTGCTTGCTGTCTTTGCCAAATACCTGCGTGGTGGCTGCGAGCTTGGCGACATCATCGCCGTGATCACGCTCGCCATCGACATCGCCGACATAGACTTTGGCCGGACCGGATGCATCACGCTCAACCCAGACCTGGTGGGCACTGGCTGCGACAGCAAACGATGACAACAACATGGTGACGAGTGTTTTCTTGATCATGTGAGTACCCTTTATGAATTAAAAAATTAAACAAGCTTGTGGAAAATCAGCTAAATACTTCCGGCCTTAATGACTATGACCAACGAGAACGAAAAAAGGGCCACCCGAAGTGCGATCAGGCACTCCGGGTGGCTTTGCTGCATGCTGCAAATGCGGATCAGGCTTAGAAGCGCATATCAAGCCCGACCCGCAGATTACGCGGCGCACCATAGTAGGAACCGCCGGTAGTGGTGTAATACGATTTATCAAAAGCGTTATAAAGATTGGCTGTCAGGGTCAATTGCCTGGAAATCTGGTAACGCGCCATCAAGTCCACGACCGAGTACGCCTCTTGTGTGAAACGCGCCGTTCTGAAAGGCCCCTGGGCGTCGCTGTAAATCTCGCTTTGCCAGCGCACACCACCACCGACCGTCAGGCCATCGCCGAAACCGGCCAGGCGATAGCTCGTGAAGAGCTTGAAGGTGTTTTGCGGGATATTGGTATTGAGGGGCATGTTGTTGCGATCCGAAGTCATGCTGCGCGTATAGCCGATCGAACCCTGCCAATTGCGCGCCAGTTCGCCGCTCAACTCCGCTTCAAAACCACGGGTGGAGGTGCCTGAAACCGAGCGGTAGGCTTGCGATCCATCCGGCGCAAATACACCTGGAATGGAAACACCCAGATTGTCTTGCTGGATTTTAAATATCGCGAGACCCAGGTTCAGGCGCTTGTAGAAGAATTCGCCTTTGGCACCGATTTCATAACTTTTACCCAGCAATGGATCAAGAAAGTCGCCAGTTGGCGTCTTATTGCTTTGCGGCTTGAAGATGTCTGTGTAGCTGGCGTAGCCGGACCAGTTTTTATTGAAGTCGTACACCAGCCCCGCATAAGGCGTCACCTTATTGTTTTCATAGGGGCTGTTTTTGACGCTCGACTGGACACGCTCCCAATTGGTAATCCGCGCGCCGACTATGACAGACAAGGCATCGCTAGGTTTAAAGCGTGCGGTCGAGTACGCACTGCTCATGCTCTCCTTGTCCTGATAACTACCTTGCACGCCGGTGTTGGGATTACCTGGCGTAACACCATCCCAGGTATACACATTCGGCACCGGCAATACATTCCAGCCGCCATAGGTAGGAGAATCCACAGTCGTACGCGCGATCGTGGTGCCGATCACCAAATCATGTTTACGACCCAGCAGGTTAAACGGTCCGCTTGCATACAAATCCAGGCTGTTCTGCGTAGGATTGCCGACCCAGCGGCTGGCATACAAAGTAGCACCCGCACCGGTTACCTTATTGGGAACGCCCACCACCATGTAACCCAGCAATTCATCGTAATCGACCTTCGCCTGGCTCAGGGTTCCCTTGATCAGCCATTCGTTATCGAATTGATGCTCGACCGAAGCAAAGAGAGCCTGGCTGTGGCGCTTGGAATAAGCCCACTCTGCGGCAGCGGAATCAGAACGCGCCCAGTTGGTACGCGAACCATCCGAGAAATAGGCAGGACGTCCACTACGCGAATGGCCGGTGGCATCGTGGTTTTGTAGCGTCACACCAAATGTAGCCAGCGTCGAAGGACTCAGATCCGCCTCGAGTATGCCGTAGAGGATTTCTTTCTTTTCGTGCAGGCGATCAATGTAGGAATCGTTTTCCTGGTAGGCCGCCACTACGCGTCCGCGCAAGGTGCGCGCTTCGTTCAGCGGTGCCGAGATATCGGCTTCTGCACGATAGTAATTCCACGATCCAGCTTCCACTTTGGCGGAAGCCTGGAACTGCGCAGTCGGCCGCTTGCGCATCAGGTTAATCGTTGCGCTGGGTGAACCCACGCCATTCATCAAGCCGGTCGCACCGCGCACCACTTCGACCCGATCATAGAGTGCCATGTCATTACTCTGGAATACCGAGCTATAGCCGGAAAATACCTGGCCCACACCATCGACCTGATAGTTTTCCACGGCAAAACCACGCGCATAGATCGGACTCGAATCAGAACCCGCATTACCGCTTTGTGCGATCACCAGCCCCGGTGTTTGCGCCACCACATCCGACAATTGCGACAGACCCTGGTCATCCATGCGCTGGCGTGTAATGACGCTGACCGATTGCGGCGTTTCACGTATCGATAAGTTCAAGCGCGTGGCAGTACTGGCAGAACCTGTGGTGTAGGAACCCGTACCTTCGGTGGTCGCCGTTTGTACTGCGGTGACCTGCACCTCCGGCAAGGTCGCGCTCTCGCGCGGCGTGCTGGCGGCGGATGACACCTTTCCCAAGGTATAACTGCCGTCGGTACGCGGTACCAGCTCCAGACCGCTACCATGCAGTAGCCTGCGCATCGCTTCACGCCCGGAATAGGTACCGGACAAAGGCGGACTGAGCAGGCCTTCGGTCAAGGCCGGATCAAACGACAGGGCAATGCCAGCTTGCGCTGCAAAGCTCGACAGCGTCCGCCCCAACGGACCGGATGCCAGGTTGTACGGACGAGCAGTAACCGCATCCAGCGTATCGGATGCAGCATGCACAATAGGAATAAAGGCCGAGACACTGGCAAGTGCCATACTCATAAGCGCTATCCGGATAGCGTGATTTAAACGACGTTCAACAAGGCGCGGACTCGCGGATGACATGAAATTGAATTCCTTTTCAAGGATAGAGAATGGGTTCTTCACTCTCTCTGCCAGTTGAAAAGAAAAAAAAGTATCATCGCTTTAAAAAAATTTTAGTACGTGTTTCGATGCATACTCAGCGCGCTACCAAAGTGATCCAGTGGCCGCGCAAACGCGTTATTGCATCTACCTCATATGTCGATACCAGCATGGCCAGCGCCTTATCTGTATCGCGCAACGGAAAAGCGCCGGACACCCGGACATGCGCAACCGTCGGATCGACACGGACGATGCCGCTGCGGTAGCGGCTCAGTTCGGCGGCAAAGTCCGCCAGCCGCATGCGGTCTGCAACCAGCATGCCTGCGGCCCACGCAACGACGACGTTATCGGCTGCGCTGATTTCACCTATCGCATTTTTGGTAAATGTCACCTGCTGCCCTGCTTGCAGTACTTGTTGCCGCGACGCATTTTGCTCGGGCGTGATTCTGACCGCGCCTTCCAGCACCGCCAAATGAGTAGTCTCGTCTTCCACGCGCACGCTGAAACGTGTACCCAGCGCTTCCATCCGGCCCTGCGTGGTACTGACACTAAATGGACGATACGCGGCGGTCGCCTCGCGCGCAGTCTGTATCAGGACTTCTCCGCTGCGCAGATTGATATTGCGTTGCGCGGAATTGAAATGAACATCGAAAGCAGTTGCCGTGTTCAACGTCACTTCGCTGTTATCCGCCAGATGCATGACACGCTGCTCACCCACTGCGGTACGACAATCGGCCATCCAATCCTGCGCATCAATCACTTTCCAGATGCCCCAGCTTGCCGGTGCCAGCGCAAGAATCGCTGCCAGTTTGGTCATTGCGGCACGACGTCCGGCAACTGGCTCACGGTTCAGCGCAGGCATCGCCAGCGACGATGGCAAACCGCCCAATTTATTCAGCAGTAATTGCGCCCGCGCCCAGGCACGCGCGTGTTCGGGACTGCGCTGGCTCCAGCGCTCGCAGGCGCGTCGCTCTTCCTCAGTTGCACCGGCACCAAGTCGCATCAACCATTCCGCGGCCTCATCCAGGACACGCGGATCAATAGCCTCCGGTCTACGCATGACGGGTGTCTCACTCATGGACTGCCAGGCAATGCAGGAAGGCCTGCTTCATGTAACGTTTGACGGTGATAAGTGCAGCATCTATTTGCACGGCGATTTCTTCGTACTTCAAACCCTCAATCTGCGACAACAGGAATACCTGCCTGACCCTGGACGGCAAGGCATCCAGCATGGCGTCGATTTCATGCAAGGTTTCGAGGATGATGTAACGCTGCTCGGCCGAAGGTGCTTGCGGCTCCGGCAGCAGCGCCAGCGCATCGAGATAGGCACGCTCCAGCGCTTGCCGTTGATACCAGTTGATCACCAGTCCTTTGGCGACCGTGGTCAAGTAAGCACGCGGCTCCTTGATGGCAGCAATATCGCGTGAACTGAGGATGCGGATGAACGTGTCTTGCGCCAGGTCGGCCGCATCAAAAGCGTTCCCCAGCTTCTTGCATAGCCAGCCCTGCAACCAGCCATGGTGGTTGCTGTATAGCGTGCTGATCTCGTGGTT
>JBEBUE010000123.1:0-7570 GCA_040393485.1 Herminiimonas sp. | reverse complement strand
GCCTACCGGATGATGATCGGTCTTGGCATTCGCGCACGCATATTCGAACAATTCCTGATCCGTTTCTAGGCGACTACCTGGTAGCACTTCACTCTGCACGAAACGACGCATGGCTGGTGCACGCATGATCTCGCGCGCCAGGCGCAAGCCCTTGAGCGCCATCGTCTTGTCATGTGCATCGGCCCAATAATTCGGATCTATCAGTGGCGCACTGACAGGATCAGCATGCGCCAGACGCACTGTGCCGCGCGAGCGCGGGCGCAGGTAGGCCGTATTCAAGGTCACACCAGCATTACGCAACTTGGCCATGCCTGCCTCTATGCCTGAACCCAGGCCCAGATGGAACTGAATATCCGGTGAACGAGCAGGCTGCGACGCATCGCGGTCTGCATACCAAAAGCCACCGGTTTCGAACAGGCTGGAGGCAACGGGCCCTTTCTTTAAAAGCAGATACTGCAAGCCGGCCCAAGCGGCGTGGTACGGCTTGTTGTATTTATCATAGGTGTGGTCGCCCGTACATTCAGCAATCACGAACAAATCCAGATGATCTTGCAGATTGCTGCCGACACCGTTCAAGGCATGACGCACCGGGACACCTACCGCTTCCAGATGAGCAGCAGGACCGATGCCCGATTGCATCAACAGCTTGGGCGAGCCTATCGCACCAGAGGCGACGATCACTTCACGCGCAGCACGCACGACGCGTATGTTACGACTAAGGCCGACCACCACTTCCACCCCCACCGCCTTGCCGGCCTCCAGCATGACACGCAAAGTCTGCGCCTGCATTTGCACCATCAGATTGGGACGATCCAGCGCCGGCTTGATGAAGCCACTGGCAGCGGAAGAACGGCGTGCATTTAACTGCGTCAGTTGGTAATAACCCAATCCTTCCTGACTGGCGCCATTAAAGTCGTGATTGAACGGGATCCCCAGTTCCTGACCCGCCTGGAAAAACGCTTCACAGATAGGCAAGGGACTGACTGGATAAGACACGCCCAATGGTCCGCCATAGCTATGATATTCATTGGCATAGCGTTGATTGTTTTCCGAACGTTTGAAGTACGGTAGTACCTCCTGATAGGACCAGCCGATCGCACCCGCGCGACTGACCCATTCATCGTAATCAGCCGGGACACCGCGCGTGTATAGTTGCGCATTGATAGACGAGCCACCGCCTATCACCTTGGCTTGCGTATAGCGCAGCACGCGATTATTCAAATGTTTTTGCGGCACCGTATGCCAGCCCCAGGAGCCTATGCCTTTGGTCATCTTGGCAAATCCGGCCGGCATGGCAAAAAAAGGATGGCGATCCGAGCCACCTGCTTCCAGCAACAGCACGCTCACTGCAGGGTCGGCGCTAAGCCGATTAGCCAGCACGCAGCCAGCAGAGCCGCCGCCGACTATGACGTAATCGTAGATAGGTTTCATATGGCTTAAGCAATCCGCTGCTCAGTACTTGCATCGAACAGCACCAGCTTGGAAAGATCCAGCATCAACTCGCAGCGTTCGCCGCATTTATATGACAAGTCAGGCCCCAGTCGGGCGGCAACCTCCATTCCAGCCAATTCCAATACCGCCAGGGTATCGGGGCCGGTTGGCTCCAGCACAGAAATCGTCACAGGCACGCTGCTCAGCACAGCCCCCGGACGGCCCGACTCCACACCTATCACTTCGGGCCGCAGACCAGCGACGACTTCTCTACCGATATAAGGCATGATCGCAGCACCTCGTTCCGGCAAGGCCAACTCGATCCGGTTATCACCTTCACCTAATAGTAAGGTCAGCTCTGCGTCTCGCCGCTCTATGCGTGCAGGTAGCAAATTCATGGATGGCGAACCCATGAAGGTGGCGACAAAGGTATTGGCCGGTGTGTTGTAGATTTCAGCTGGCGTACCTAGTTGCTGTAGCACACCGCCCTTCATCACGGCGATGCGCGTCGCCAGGGTCATAGCTTCGATCTGATCATGCGTCACATACACGATGGTGGCACCCAGGCGTTGATGCAGCTTCTTGATCTCGGTACGCATGTCGACCCGCAACTTGGCGTCGAGGTTGGAGAGTGGTTCATCGAACAGGAATATCTTGGGATCGCGCACCAGCGCGCGGCCCATCGCGACGCGCTGGCGCTGACCGCCTGACAGCTGACCGGGCCGCCTGTCCAGCAAGTGCTCGATCTGCAGCAGGCGAGCAACGTCATGTACAGCCTTATCACGGGTACTCTTGGCCACCTTACGCATTTCCAGACCGAAGCTGATGTTCTTGCTCACAGTCATGTTCGGATACAGCGCATAACTCTGGAACACCATCGCAATATCCCGTTCACTCGGATGTAGGTCATTCACCCTGTCGCTATCGATGCGAATTTCACCACCACTGACTGCATCCAGGCCTGCGATCAACGATAACAATGTGGACTTGCCGCAACCAGAAGGGCCAACCAGTACTAGGAAATCACCATCCTCTACTTCGATGTTGATATTGCGCAGGATTTCAGTCGTGCCATACGACTTGCTGACATTTGAAACGGATAGAGAAGACATCTGATTAACCCTTCACAGAACCAGCCATCAGGCCACGTATGAAATAACGACCACCCAATACATACACCAGCAAGGTCGGCAGCGCGGCGATCATCGCCGTGGCCATCTGCACGTTGTATTCCTTGACGCCGGTCGAGGTGTTGACAATGTTGTTGAGTGCAACCGTGATCGGCGCGGCACTACCAACCGTAAACGAGGCGCCAAACAGGAAGTCGTTCCAGATATTGGTGAACAGCCAGATCACGGTCACCGTAATAATGGGAACCGAATTAGGCAGCAGGATACGAAAGAAAATACGGAAGAAACGCGCACCATCTATCATCGCTGCCTTGACCAGCTCATCCGGGAAGGCAATGTAAAAGTTGCGGAAGTACAGTGTGGAAAAACACAAGCCATACACGATATGTACGAATGCCAGTCCTGTAATCGATTGCGCCAGCCCCACCTTCCCCAGGAAGGTCGCCATCGGTATTAACACGATCTGGAACGGGATAAAGCAACCAAACAGGATCAGCGCAAACAACAGGTTATCGCCCTTAAAACGCCATTTGGTCAGCACATAACCATTCAACGCACCGACGATGGTCGTGATGATGACGGCGCAGAACACCATGCGAAAGGAGTTCCAGAAGTACTTTTTGACGCCTGTACATTCGAGACCCACACAGGCCGATCCCCAGGCTTTTTCCCAAGCCTTGGTAGTCCATTGGTCCGGCAGGGCCAGGATATTCCCGGAATAAATTTCAGGCAGTGGTTTAAATGAAGTCAGCAGCATTACCAGCAAGGGCATCAGGTACACCACGGCGAATACGATCAGCAATGTGTAAATGACGATGCGCGATATCTTGTTGTGTTTGCCCACCACCATTTGTGGCGAGTCCCATGACTTGGCAGACATAGTGGTCTCCTAAATGGTTGATGATGTTAATGAGCGTCAGCCGAAGAGCGCGGCCGCATTTCGGAATACAGATACGGCACCATGATGGCGGCCACCGTGCACAACATCATCACGGCACTGGCCGCCCCCATACCCAACTCATTGCGGGTAAAGGTGAACGAGTACATAAAAGTAGACGGTAACTCGCTCGCATAGCCCGGCCCCGCCCCTGTCAATGCAATCACCAATTCATAGCTTTTCACCGCCAAATGGATCAGGATCACCAGCGCCGAGATAAAGACCGGTCGCAGCTGTGGAATGATGATGCGACGGTAGATGGCAGGCATGCGCGCACCGTCTATTGAGGCAGCCTTGATCATCTCTTGGTCTATGCCGCGCAAACCTGCCAAGAACATCGCCATCACAAAACCCGAAGCCTGCCAGACTGCAGCAATCACCACCGTATAGATGGCCATGTCACTGATGATCCAGTCGAACTGGAAACTGCTCCAGCCCCAGTCATGAAACAGCTGGGTCAAGCCCAGCCCGGGATTGAGTATCCATTTCCACGCAGTACCAGTCACGATGAAGGACAGTGCCATCGGGTACAGGAAGATCGCACGCAATCCACCTTCGGCACGTATGCGCTGATCCAGCAGTATCGCGAGGAACAAACCAATGGCCAGGCAAAGCAACACATACAGCGTGGCATACACTGCGAGATTGGACACTGCGACATACCAGCGCGGGTGATCCCAGACACGCACGTATTGCAGCAAGCCCACCCATTCAAATCTGGCAAAGGCACGTGAACGAGTAAACGATAAGGCGGTGGTCCAGGCGATAAAGCCATAGACAAACACCAGCGTAATAATCAATGTAGGTCCCAGGACAATTTTCGGCAGCAGCGCTTCAAAGCGATTGCGCAGCGTACGTTTTACTGCGCGCATATTGCCGCTATGATCTGGCGCAGCGGCTGCCAGTGGAGCGCGATTTTCTAAAAACATGGCATCACCTAAGTCACGATGCAGAAATAAAGGCTACACGTGCAGACATTCCTGCAGTCTGCACGTCTATGCACTGTCAAATGAATAGTAGGATTACTTCGAGCCTTCCACCGCTGCAACCAGTCGCTTCACCGCGTCAGCCGAGCTTTGATTGGAGTTGAAGAAGTGTGTGACGACGTCATACACGGCAGTCTTGGATGCTTCCGGCATCGCCTGACCAAGGGCGAAGCTGCCCACCATGGTGCCAGCCTGCAAGGCAGCACGCATATCTGTCATCGCTTTCACACCACATTCGTCAAAACCGTCGGTAGGTACATCGAGGCGGGCCGGCACTGAACCTTTAACCTGGTTGAAGCGTGCTTGCACATTCTTGTCCATCACCGCTTCCGCAAATGCGTACTGGCCAGCCGTACCGGCCTTGCCTCCCTTGAAGGTTGCGAACTGGTCGGTCAGGAAGATAAAGGCATTCTGCGTGCCGGGATATTGTGCACAGATGTAATCGACATTAGGCTTCTTGCCCGCATTGGTAAATTCACCCTTAGCCCAGTCGCCCATGATTTGCATCGCGGCCTTGCCGTTGATGACCATGGCGCTGGCCAGATTCCAGTCCCGACCTGAAAAGTTGGGGTCAACCATGCCGCGCAGTTTGCGCATCTGGTTAAATGCTTTTTCCATGGTTTTCGAACCCAGCGCTTTCGGGTCCAGTTTGACCATGGCATCGGTATAAAACTTTGCGCCACCCGCAGACAACACAGCGCTGTCGAAAAGTGTCGCCTCTTGCCAGGCTTGACCGCCATGGGCCAGGGGAATATAACCAGCCTTGCGTATCTTGTCGGCAGCGACAACCAATTCATCGAATGTTTGTGGCGGCGTCAGTTTCAATTCATCAAAGATCTTTTTGTTGATGAACAACCAGTTGGTACTGTGCACACCCAGCGGTGCGGCAAACCAGTTCGCACCCGAGCGCGAAAAACGCTGGATAGGTGCCGGGATCAACTTATCCCAACCGCCTTTGGTGGCTATGCTGTCCAGATTGGTCAGCAATCCTTCCTCAGCGTAGTCATGCACGCTAAAGCCCAGCATTTGCATCGCGTCCGGCGGATTATTTGAAGCCACGCGCGCGCGCAACACGGTACGTGCCGCCTCACCCCCACCACCTGCTATCGGACTGTCCTTCCACTTATAACCGCGCTGTTTCAGATCATCCTTCAGTACGCCCAGGGCCTTGGCTTCAGCACCGGATGTCCACCAGTGCATGACTTCAATCTGTTGGGCATGCGCCGCCGACAATGGCAATACATGGCTAGCCATCAGTGCGATGGCTATGGTTGTGAGTGATTTTTTCAACATGTTAGGCTCCTTCATACTCGATCTAGATTGGATATTTTTCTTAGTCAGTAATTACTGTTACTGCGGGGTACGGCATCGTTCCGTATGTTTAAAATTCAGGCTGCCTTGCGTGGCAAGCACCAGTTAGTTCGCCCTCCTCTTTATCTGCCTGGTTGGTTTTGGTCCTGGATTTCAACATCCCTGATAGGTGGCTTTGCGACGTTCACGGAAACTGGCCATGCCTTCGGCAGCATCCTGGGTGGTCGCCGACAAAGCACCGGCCATCGCCTCCAGCGTGGCGTCAGTTGCGCAACCTACAGCGGCATTGATCAACTGCTTGCTCAGTTGCACCGATACCGGTGCCAGTGCCGCTATCTGTTCAGCAACCACCAGCGCAGCAGCAAGCGCCTGGCCTGGCGCGACCACTTCATCGATCAGATTCAACTGATAAGCACGCTGTGCATCAATGCGACGTCCGGTCAATGCCATCGCCTTCACATGCGCCGGTCCGATCAGTGACACCAGGCGCTGTGTCCCTGACCAGCCGGGACAAGTGGCGATGCTCGCTTCGGGCAAGGAAAAGGTAGATGTAGCATCAGCCACACGGATATCAGCCACTGCCGCCAACTCCAGCCCACCACCAATGGCCGGGCCATTGATAGCAGCAACCACCGGCAGGCGCAGTGCCGCCCAGCGATCAAACACACGATGACCCCGCGTCACCCAGCGCCGCCACATATCCAACGGAGCCAGCGCTGACCACTCATTGATATCCGCCCCCACGCAAAAGGCCCGTTCGCCCGCTCCCGTCAGTACCACAGCGCGCAGATCGTCATTGGCTTCCAGACTGTCAGCAATTGCACCCAGCTGATCGAGCATGGCTGGCGTGAGTGCATTGAGCTTGGCCGGACGATCCAAGGACACTATCGCGATGGTGTCGCGCAACTCGAGCCGAACGAGGGCTGGCTCATTCATGGCGTCCTCCCCTCAGTTGCAAACCCAACGGCGCGTCGGTGAAAATGGCTGCGTCCATCAGCTTCAATTGCGGCGAGATCTGTAATGGAATATCGGTCTGATCCATGATGTCGCATTGCACGTCTATGCCAGGCGCGATCTCTATCAACTCCAGACCCGTATCTGCCAGACGCAATACACAACGTTCAGTGACGTACAGCACTTCTTGCTCACGTTGGCGTGCCATGCGCCCACTGAAGGTCACATGGTCCACGTTAGCGAGCAATTTTTTCTTGCCTTCGTTGATGATGGAGAGACGACCATCGCCGACTTCCAGCTGGGCACCAGCTGTGAAATAGCCACTAAAAACCAGGCGTCGCGCATGCGTGGTGATATCAATGAAGCCACCGCAACCAGCGGTCAGATAAGGCTTGCTCGGCAAGCGCGAAACGTTGACATTGCCATGCTGGTCTATCTGCAGAAAGGACAGCAGGGCCACATCGAAACCACCGCCCTGAAAGTAAGTAAACTGCGATGGTGAAGGCATGATGGCATCGGCATTAGCGGAGCAACCGAAGGCAAAACCTAGCAGGGGTACGCCACCAACTGCGCCCTGCTCTATGGCCCAGGTCACCTCATTGCGATAGCCCTCTTCCAACAGGATGCGCGGCACATTGGCAGAAATTCCGAAGCCTAAAGTCGCAACATCATCATGCGCCAGCTCCATCGCCGCACGTCGCGCGATGACTTTGTCGGCATGCCACTGTGCATGTACGAAGCTGCTTTCTGAGAGTTTGATTTCACCGCTGATTTCCGGTGCGTAACTGATCTGGGTAGTTTGCTGTTGCATGGGGTCGACT
>JBEBUE010000122.1:0-7586 GCA_040393485.1 Herminiimonas sp. | reverse complement strand
GATCTTTGTACAGAACGACAGGTGCGTTCTTGCCGACTTTAAACAGCTCGGAGCCGAAAGGTATCGCTGCAGTTTCTTCGGTACCGCGGGTAACGGATTCATCCACCAGGCGGACTTCCAGGGTTGCGGTTTTACCGATGATGTCCTTGGCGCGCGATACGTCTTGCACACCCGGCATTTGCACCACGATACGATCAGCGCCCTGACGCTGGATCAGCGGCTCGGTCACACCCAGCTCATTGACACGTTTCGACAGGGTCGTGATGTTTTGCTGAACCGCGTCTTCTACTGTTTGTTTCAATGCGGTTGGATTCAGGCTACCGACCAGTTTCAGGTCTTCGCCGCTGCCGGCATCTGTCAACACCAGTTCACGCAATTCATTGCTCAATGCGGTACGCGCCTTGCTGCGAGTATCGGCATCACGGAACGAGATTTCGACGTTGTCACCACTGCGTGCGATACCCGCATGGCGGATGTTCTTGTCACGCAGGATGGCGCGTGCGCTGGCTTGCAAGCCCAGTACGCGCTTGTTCATCACTGCTTTGGTATCGACCTGCATCAGGAAGTGCACACCACCACGCAAATCAAGACCGAGGTACATAGGCGCAGCGTTCAGGCTTTGCAACCACGATGGCGTATTCGGCAAGAGGTTGAAAGCGACCAGATAGGTCGGATCTTCCGGATCGGTGTTCAGGTCTTTTTCCAGTACGCCTTTGGCTTTGAACTGGATATCAGTATTCGGGAAACGTACGCGGACGGTACCTTGTGTACCTATCGTTTCATAGACTATCCCGTCGTATTGGATACCGTCTTTTTTCAGCGCCTGCTCAACCTGACTGATCAGGGAGCTGTCTACCTTGACGGTAGCTTTGGCACTGCTGATTTGCACCGCTGGCGATTCGCCGAAAAAGTTTGGCGTCGTATACAACACACCCAACAGGAGTGCGACAGCGATAATTATGTACTTCCAGAGGGGATAGCGATTCATATTGATTCAGGGTTCAGGGTGGAACGTCAGACAAAAATCAACCCCACGTCCGCCAGGCGGAGGTGGGGTGCTTAACCCATTACAGCGATTTGATCGTACCCTTAGGTAACAAGGTAGTAACTGCGCTTTTTTGAATCACGATCTCGGTACCGTCTTGTACTTCCAGCGACAGGTAGACATCGGAAACCTTGGTGATCTTGCCCAGGACACCGCCTGCTGTTACGACTTCGTCGCCACGTGTTACGGCTTCAATCATCGCCTTGTGTTCTTTTTGGCGTTTCATTTGTGGGCGTATCATCAGGAAGTACAGCACAACGAACATCAGGATGATCGGCACGAATTGGGCCAGGTTGCCCATGACGCCGCCAGCGGCAGTTGCAGCGTAAGCGTTGGAAATAAACACGTGTATGCTCCAGGTTGTAGTAATAAATAAGGGTCGGTTATTTTAGCACTGGAAAATCGCTTTTCCGGTGCTGACTGATTTTCATTAAAGAAAGATCAGCTTCCGCGTGCACGATCCACATGGAATTGGCTCACAAAGAGCTGGAATCGCCCTTCGCTGATCGCTTCCCGCATCTCGCGCATCAGGTCCAGATAGTAGTGCAAGTTATGTATCGTATTCAGCCTGGCACCCAGAATTTCGCCAGTACGATGCAAATGATGCAAGTAAGCACGTGAGAAATTGCGGCAGGCATAGCAGGAACAACTTTCATCCAGCGGCTTCTTGTCATCCTTGTAACGTGCATTCTTGATCTTGATGTCGCCAAACCGGGTAAACAACCACCCGTTACGGGCATTGCGCGTAGGCATGACGCAATCGAACATATCGATGCCGTTCGCCACACCTGCCACCAGATCCTCCGGCGTACCGACGCCCATCAGGTAATGCGGCTTGTTGGCCGGCAGGCGCGGACCGACATGCTCCAGTACGCGCATCATGTCTTCCTTGGGCTCCCCGACCGACAGGCCACCGATCGCCACACCGTGGAAATTCAGCTCCTCCAGCCCGGCCAGCGACTCATCCCGCAGGTTTTCAAACATACCGCCTTGCACGATGCCAAACAAGGCATTCGGGTTTTCTTCGCGATTGAATTCGTCCATAGAGCGTTTGGCCCAGCGCAAGGACATGCGCATCGATTTCGCCGCTTCTTCAGTAGTCGCCGGACGACCATCGATTTCATATGGCGTACATTCGTCGAACTGCATCACGATGTCGGAGTTCAGCACACGCTGGATTTGCATCGACACTTCTGGTGACAAGAACAATTTATCGCCATTAATAGGCGATGAAAAATGCACGCCTTCTTCCGTGATCTTGCGCATCTCGCCCAGTGAAAACACCTGGAAACCGCCGGAATCCGTCAGGATAGGTTTGTCCCAGCCCATGAATTCATGCAAACCACCAAATTTGGCGATGATGTCATTCCCCGGACGCAGCCACAGATGGAAAGTATTGCCGAGGATGATTTGCGCATCGATCTCGTTCAACTCCAGCGGCGACATGGCTTTCACGGAACCGTAAGTACCGACCGGCATGAAAATAGGGGTCTCGATGACGCCATGGTTCAGCGTCAATTGGCCGCGACGTGCGTTACCGTCGGTTTTAAGTAATTTGAAATTTAGCATGTTGGCATTCTGGTCAAAAACATTGCGTCGCCGTAGCTGAAGAAACGATAACGTTGGGAAATGGCGTGTTGGTAAGCAGCACGGATAGTGTCGTAACCGGCAAAAGCCGAGACCAGCATCAGCAGCGTCGATTTCGGCAAATGGAAATTGGTAATCAGGCGCGTCACCGTTTTAAAGGTGTAGCCCGGCGTAATGAATAAACGCGTATCGGCACTGCCTGCCTGCAGCACACCACTTTGCGAGGCCGACTCCAGGGCGCGCATGCTGGTGGTGCCGACTGCCACCACATTACCGCCTGTGGCTTGCGTGGCTTGCACCAGATCGACTGTTTGCTGCGAGATGGTGTACCACTCGCTATGCATATTGTGCTCGGCCAGGTTTTCACTGCGTACCGGCTGGAAGGTACCTGCGCCGACATGCAGGGTAATGTAGGCCAGCTTCACACCTTTCGCGGTCAGCGCATCCAGCAAGGCCTGGTCGAAGTGCAGGCCTGCAGTTGGTGCCGCCACTGCGCCCGGCGTCTTCGCATACACCGTCTGGTAACGCGTTTCGTCATAGGCATCGGCCGCGTGTTCGATATACGGCGGCAAAGGCAGGCGACCATGCGCTTCGATCAGTTCGAACACATCATCCGGGAATTGCAATTCGTAGAACTCGCCGATACGTTCACCGACGATCACGTCGAACGCGTCGGCCAGACGGATCCGCATGCCGACCACGGGTGATTTGGAAGCGCGTATCTGCGCATGCACATTGCGCTGGTCAATCACACGTTCAACCAGTACCTCTACTTTGCCCCCGGTCTCCTTGACGCCAAAAAAACGCGCCCTCAGTACGCGAGTGTCATTGAATACCAGCAAATCGCCAGGCGACAGCAGATCGACTATATCGGCGAAGTTACGATCGGTCATCTGCCCGGGCATAACCTGCAACAGGCGTGAAGCGCTGCGCTGCGCCAGCGGAGTTTGCGCAATCAGCTCTTGCGGCAACTCAAAATCAAAATCAGAAAGTGAATACATACGGCAATTTATTTTGAAGATATCGGTTTTACAGTCCGAAATATGACGCAGGCAAATTGAATCTGCATGCAATCGCGCGGCAGAACTGCTATGGTTGCAAAGCTTGCCGAATCGGCACTTTCATGTGAGGCAACACGCAAAACACATGAAGTCATCGCAAAACCCGCTATTTTACGCCCTGCCGCCCATTTTCGGCCTGATATGCCTGTACTGAAGAAAAAGCCCGCCACTGTTGCCAAAAAGACCAGCAAAACGACGAAGTCGGCGGCCCCCACACGCGCTGAGAAAATCGACGACAAATTGCTCAAACTCGGCCTGCGCTCGGACATGGATAAAGTCTTGCATCTGCCCATGCGCTATGAAGACGAAACCGAGATCAAGAGCATCAGTGAGGCAGGCCTCATCTTTGGCCGCCCGGTCCAGGTCGAAGGCATAGTGACCTCGTGTGAAGTCGCATTCCGGCCACGCCGGCAACTGGTTGTGACCATCTCGGATGACACTGGTCAACTGGTGATGCGCTTCCTGAATTTTTATGGCAGCCAGGTCAAACAAATGGCGGAAGGCAATCGGGTCCGCGCCCGCGGTGAAGTGCGGCACGGTTTCTTCGGCGCAGAGATGGTGCACCCCAATTACAAGATGGTGACCGAAGGCGCGCCGCTGCCTGCCGCGCTGACGCCGGTGTATCCGGCGGGCGAAGGCCTGTCACAAACCATATTGCGCAAAACCATCGTAGACGCCATGGCACGCATAGAGTGGCGCGATACGCTCAGCGACAAGTTGCGTGACGAACTGGATCTGATGCCGTTCGAACCAGCCGTGCGCATGCTGCACAATCCGCCGCCGGATATCGATGAAAGTGCATTGGCGGATCGCTCGCATGCCGCCTGGGTCAGGATGAAATTCGATGAATTGCTGGCGCAGCAGTTATCGATGAAACGTGCGCAAATGGCACGCCGTGCGAAAGGTGCTGCGGTACTACCCACGATAGGCAAGCTCTCCAAGGCCTTCCTCAAGCAACTGCCGTTTTCGTTGACTGCTGCGCAGCAACGCGTGCTGGAAGAAATCCGCGCCGACCTCAAGCAATCCTTTCCCATGCAACGCTTGTTACAAGGTGATGTCGGTAGTGGCAAAACCGTAGTCGCAGCACTGGCTGCAGCACAAGCGATAGACAGTGGTTTCCAGGCAGTGCTGATGGCGCCGACTGAAATCCTGGCCGACCAACACTTCCGCAAAATCGCCGGATGGATGGAGCCGCTCGGTGTGAATGTCGCGTGGCTGACTGGCAGCCTGAAGAAAAAAGAGAAACTGGAAGCCAAGGAACGTATAGAGGCAGGTACCGCCCAGCTCATCATAGGCACGCATGCCCTCATCCAGGAAGACGTGCAATTCGCCAGGCTCGGACTGGTCATCGTCGATGAGCAGCATCGCTTCGGCGTCAGTCAGCGCCTGGTATTGCGGAACAAAGGCCTGGATGCCAGTGTGCACGCCGAACAGCAAACCATCCCGCATCAATTGATGATGTCAGCCACGCCCATCCCGCGCACGCTGGCCATGACTTACTACGCCGACC
Source organism: Herminiimonas sp. (assembly GCA_040393485.1). GTDB lineage: Bacteria > Pseudomonadota > Gammaproteobacteria > Burkholderiales > Burkholderiaceae_D > Oxalicibacterium. Next base: position 2,383 of record JBEBUE010000122.1, on the reverse strand, counting down.
TCGAAGTCTCTGTAATCGATGAATTGCCACCGGGACGCACGCCTATCGTGACCCGCGTAATCGACCAGAACCGGCGTGATGAAGTCATAGAGCGCGTACATGCAGCAGCACTGGAAGGACGCCAGGTGTACTGGGTCTGCCCGCTGATCGAAGAGTCTGAAGCGTTGCAATTACAAACCGCGACCGATACCCACCAGACGCTGGTTGAAGCATTACCCGATCTGCAGGTCGGCCTGGTGCACGGGCGCATGAAGCCCGTCGAGAAACAGGCAGTGATGGATGCCTTCACACGTGGCGATATCCACTTGCTGGTCGCCACCACCGTGATTGAGGTGGGTGTCGATGTGCCGAATGCATCGCTCATGGTGATCGAACATGCAGAGCGTTTTGGCCTCTCACAATTGCACCAGTTGCGCGGCCGCGTCGGGCGTGGCTCTGCTGCCAGCGTCTGCCTGCTGCTGTATCAGGGGCCGCTCGGCATGGTTGCCAAACAACGCTTAGGCATCATGCGCGAATCGACCGATGGTTTTGAAATTGCGCGCAAGGATTTGGAAATACGCGGCCCAGGCGAATTCCTCGGCGCCCGCCAATCAGGTCAGGCCATGCTGCGCTTTGCCGACCTGGAAACCGATCAATGGCTGGTAGATCGCGCACGTGATCTGGCGCAAACGCTGCTGTGCGAAGACATGGCTACCGTCGAGGCGCACCTGGCGCGCTGGCTGGGCGCGCGAGAAGATTACCTGAAGGTATAAAATAGGCACCTAGATAAGCTTAAATACCAAGGCCCAGACCCACCATGACGCTTACCGAACTCAAATATATAGTTGCCGTCGCACGTGAAAAGCATTTCGGCCATGCTGCAGAAGCATGCTTCGTAGCGCAACCCACGCTTTCCGTCGCCATCAAGAAACTCGAAGATGAGTTAGGCGTCACCTTGTTTGAACGTGGTGGCAGCGAAATTTCCATGACACCGCTAGGCGCGCAAATCGTCGCGCAAGCTGAGCGCGTGCTGGAACAAACTGCTGCTATCAAGGAAATCGCAAAACAGAATAAAGACCCGCTGGTCGGCCCTTTCCGCCTCGGTATCATTTACACCATCGCACCATACCTGTTGCCGCCACTGGTAAAAACCATCATCGAGCGCGTGCCGCAAATGCCGCTGGTGCTGCAAGAAAATTTCACCGTCAAGCTGCTGGAGTTGTTGCGTCAGGGCGAACTGGATGCCGCCATCGTTGCGCTGCCATTCCCTGACCAAGGCTTGCTGGTGCAACCGGTATATGACGAACCGTTTGTCGTCGCTGTCCCCAAACACCACAAATGGGCAAATCGTGACAGCGTCAGCACCGATGACCTGAAATCAGAAACCATGCTCCTGCTTGGCAACGGCCACTGCTTCCGCGACCAGGTACTGGAAGTATGTCCGGAAATGTCGCGCTTCTCGACTTCCGGCGATGGCATAGCGCGCACCTTTGAAGGTTCATCGCTGGAAACCATACGTCATATGGTGGCATCCGGCATCGGCATCACCGTTTTACCGCAAGCGTCGATACCCGACATGCAAGCCAAGGATGGCATGCTGCGCTACATCCCGTTTACACAACCGGGCCCTTCACGTCGTGTCGTCCTGGTCTGGCGCAAGAGTTTTACCCGTGGCGCCGCCATCGAGGCTGTGCGGCAAGCATTGTTGTCCTGCGATTTGCACGGCGTCACCATGCTACCGGATGAACCCCTGTCCGAAGCCTGATGCATGTGCATCCGGCTGTCTTCCCCTTTTGTATTGAATTAACCGCGCTAGATGAATCGTCTTCAACAGTATTTCCGCCTGATCCGCCTTGATAAACCTATAGGCATTTTGCTGCTGCTATGGCCTACATTGTGGGCTTTGTGGATGGCGTCCAACGGAAAGCCGGACTGGACACTGGTTGCAATCTTCACACTGGGCACCATCCTCATGCGTTCCGCAGGTTGCGCCATCAACGATTACGCAGATCGTGATTTCGATAAATATGTGCAGCGCACAGTCGACCGTCCTGTCACCAGCGGCAAGATCAAACCGTATGAAGCCGTGCTAGTGGCGCTGGTCCTGGCACTGATCTCGTTTGCACTGATCTGGCCGCTGAATACACTGACCAAGCAACTCTCGATTGCGGCCGTCATCATCGCCGCCACGTATCCTTACTTCAAACGCTTCTTTGCCATTCCACAGGCTTACCTCGGTATCGCGTTTGGCTTCGGCATACCAATGAGTTTTGCGGCGGTACAAAACACCGTACCAGCGGCAGCATGGTGGCTGCTGGTAGCCAATATTTTCTGGGCCGTAGCCTACGATACCGAATACGCAATGGTTGATCGCGAAGATGACCTGAAACTGGGCATGAAAACC
>JBEBUE010000121.1:0-7610 GCA_040393485.1 Herminiimonas sp. | reverse complement strand
GATCACAACTACTTTGCCGTTCGGTCGCAGCACGCGATGCATCTCACGCAAGCCGCTCGGCACATGTAACCAGTGATGTGCCGAAAAACGCGTGACCACCATATCAAACGACCCGTCGGCAAACGGTAAATGCTCGGCCTGTGCCTGCTCGGTCTGTATGTTGTGCAAATCACGCTGCGCTGCTGATGCCGCAACGACGGCCAGCATCTCGGATGACAGATCGCAAGCGGTCACGCTGGCAGCATACGGTGCAACCACAAAACTGATATGACCACCGCCGCAACCAAGATCCAGCACAGCCGGAGCCTGCAACTTGCTTGCTATGTCCCGCACTGCATCCAGATCCGCGCCTTGCGCATGAACCGAGCTGGTCAGGTATGACGCGGCCGTATTGCCGAACTGTTCTGCTACCACTGCTGCCTGTTTCATTTTTCATCTCCACATGATTCGGTAGATGTACGATAGGCGATGATTTATCCTGTAACAAGACAAGTACTTATACTGGTATATTTTCTGCCAGACTGAACCCCGGAGTACCACCATGCATAAGCAATTGGGCGAATTCATACGCTTGCACCGCGAACAAACCAAGCCGCAGGATGTTGGCCTGCGTGCGGATGGACGCCGCCGTACTCCTGGTTTGCGACGCGAAGAACTGGCGCAGCTATGCGACGTCAGTCCGACCTGGCTGACATGGCTGGAACAAGGACGACCGGTATCCGCTTCCGCCAAAGTACTGGGGCATCTCGCTGATGTCATGCATTTGACAGCCGCCGAACGCACTTACCTGTTTCGCCTGGCAGATAAACTGGACACCAGCCTGGAAGCGAACCCAGATCGTCCGTCCGTCAACTTTGCAGCCATCGTCAAGGCGATACGTACCCCGGCCTATATCCTGGACCGGCAATGGGATGCCGTCGCATGGAATCGACCGGCCACAGATTTATTCAGCGGCTGGCTGGATCAGGGCAAAGCATCGACCCCTGCCAATCTCTTGCGCTTTATGTTTGGCACCAGCAGTGCACGCAATCTGATTGCCGACTGGCCAGAACGGGCACAACGGCTGGTCGCTGAATTCCGCGCCGATTGCGGTAAGTATGCAGATGACGAGCCCTATGCCAGCCTCATCACACAGTTAATGCGTGAGAGCGAAGAATTTAAAAAGCTATGGAATACGCATCATGTGCTGGGTCGCGATGGCGGTAGCCGCCGTTTCCAGCATCCGACGCAGGGTGCGCTCACTTTTGAACAAGTGACACTCAACCTGGCCGCTGCACGTGAGGTCAAGCTGGTGATGCTGTTACCTAGTCAGCCATAGTTCGATCTACGCTTGCAGCCGCAAAACGTCCGTTTGGCACTTCCATCCAAACGAGCATAAGAATTATCCAAATACGCATATCTCTAAGACCCGTCCTATTTCAGCCAAGCATCCTGGCTCGGAGAATGCAACTCCGACAACCAAGCTACAGGTCCATCCAGAATCCCGCTACAAACTAGCATAGCGTTGCGCGCGTACGTGTGACACGGGTTTTGGGATCGCGACCTCCCATACCATTATGCAATTTCGCATCAAGTTAATTATTGCCGGTGTCTTCGCCGGTACTTCGCCCCTATTGCCATATGCGAAAGCCGCCGAATTAGGACAGATCATCGTTTCCGATCCCGCCGGCAATACCTCTGTTTCCCTTACTCCTGGCGATTCGGTTACGTTCACAGGCGACGGTCACGTCGACCAGTCAGCTATTTATGTTGCAGGCACTGGCAACACTCTCCATGCCGAAGGCAATGTCATCAGCGCGACCAACTGGAGCGATAAAACTAACCCTGCCGCCGTCAAGGCTGTCGATGGTGGCGCAATCACCTTAAACAACAGTTCGGTGACCACTCAGGGCGGGACGCAGGGCCACGCCCTATGGGCCAGTGGATCGGGCAGCACGATTACCGCCATCAAAACTGACTTAAAGAACATCGACGGCGTTGGCTCGTATTCGGTCCTGGCGGAATCGGGTGGCAAAGTTGTATTGGAAGGCGGCACGATTGAAACCACCTATGGTCAGAACATAGCTGTGCGAGCCGTTGGCAAGCAGAGCCTTGCCGTCATCAAGGATGTATCCATCACGGGAGAGAGCAGCCCATACGCCAGCATCAGTACCAACGCGGGAGCTCGTATCGAACTGGAAAACGTTCAACTCAAGGTCAAAAATGGCTATGCCGGCGTGATAGCCGATGAAGACACCGTTTTGTCCATGACAAATTCAAGCTTTACAGTACAAGGTGGACAAGGCTTAGTGATCAATGAAAATGGGGCCCTCCATATGACCGGTGGCAAAGTACAGGCCACCTCGCCAGCGATATATATGCGCAGTAATGCCCGGGCAACAATCCGTGACGCGACATTGATCTCCGATAACGGCATAGGCCTCTACATGGACGGTCAAAATGCATCCGCCGACCTCAATAATGTATCCATACAGGCATTGGACACCGGTGTATGGGTACTAAATGCCAGTGCACGTCTCAATGCCAGCCAACTGACTATCCGCAGTGGTCATGTGGCTCTTGCCAATATCGCAGGGGAAGCAACATTGATCGATAGTGCCGTCACCACACTGGACAACAACGCCCACGCACTATATGTATCCCGAGAAGTACCTGGCAGCAAGGCCAGCATACGCGCCGTAAACACGATGATCAAAACCGAAGGCGATGCCGCTATTGGCGCACGGGTACGCTTATCGGATGCCAGCATTACGCTTGAGGATTCTGCAATAGACACCGCAGGCAAAAGATCCTACGGTCTATTCGCCAGCGGCACGAATGCGTCGCTGAATACTTACAACACATCGGTCAGGACCACCGGCGATGCGGCGAGCGGGCTGGTGACGAGCAACAACGCCGTCACCACGCTGAACGACACAGAAATAAGCACTCGCGGCAAAAATGCGGACGGCATTTGGAGCTATGCCACTATCAGCGGTGCTTCAAATGAAATTACCCTATCCAATGGCAGTCGCATCGACACCAGGGATGGCGCAGGCATGGTATTTGAAGGCGGGAAGCATAAGATCACGCTGACGGATACGATTATCACCACACGCACCGCCGGCAAGAGAGAAGACGGTGTGCTGTTATACACCGCTAACAGTGCCAGCCCTGGCGCACCAGAGACTGAGCAAGTGCAACTCAATGCCAAAAACTCCCTGCTTTTTGGTGATGTCATCGCACGCAGCGGAGCCGTCAATCTCAATCTCGAACAGGGCTCGTCATTTAACGGTGCCGTTCATCAAGCTGACAAGGGCCGCGTTGATCACCTCACGCTGGACAATAGTAGTGTATGGAATATACGTGACAGTTCTACGCTGGGTACCTTGACCAATCGCGGCATCGTGCGATTCGTACCGACAGCAGATAGCGAATATCAGACTTTGACTGTCCGCAATTACATAGGCGATGGCATGGTAGTGCTGCGCACCCAACTCGGCGACGATGACGCACCTACTGATCGCCTGGTCATCGATGGTGGTAATGCAAGCGGCAGTACCGCCTTGCGCATCATCAACACCAACGGCACCGGCGCTTACACTACGCGGGGTCTGCGTGTAGTCGAAACAACAAATGGTGCAGTCACCAACTCCAATGCCTTCTACCTCGACGCTGGCTCCCCTGGTTACCGCGCAGGCACCAAGACGATAGCCGTCAACGGCTATGACTATCGCCTCGTCCGGGGCGGCATCGGAGGCCAGACCAACGATTGGTATCTGTCGTCGAGAATCCCGAGCAGTAGCCTCGACAACGTTTCTCCCGAAAGCGGTGCTTATGCCGGCAATCAACGCGCAGCAATGAATCTCTTCGCACTCAGCTTGTATGATCGCAGCACCGGTCTCGACACAAAGGGTCGACTATGGACACGCATTTCCGGACGCAGGGATCATGGCTTGCGTATGGCAGATGGCGCAGTTGATATACGTACGGACAGCACAATGCTGCAGATGGGTGCGGATCTCATCCGCTTTCCTATGAGCACGGGAGCGCTCTATATCGGTGCGATGGGCGGCTATGGCGACGTACGCACACGCTCGACTTCAACCTTACAGTTGCCCACACAGAGCGAATCGATTGATGCAAACGGTAAAGTCTCTGGCTATGCCTTGGGCATTTACCTTACGACTTATAGAGACGATGCCACCCGACTTGGCACCTACACAGATACCTGGTTGCAATATGGCCGTTACAAGAACGTCATCAGCAGCGACCTCGGTGCCAGCAAATACAATTCCAACGTCTGGTCTGCTTCGCTTGAAGCGGGGCATGCACTCAAACCCTACGGTGCCGATTCGAGCCTGCGAGATATCGTAGTAACACCTCGCATGCAACTGAGTTACGGCCGCTATCAGGCCAAGGATGCAACGCTGAACGATACCCTGATGCAAAGCGGCAGCAACAATGTCGCTCACAGTCGGCTAGGCTTGCGTATCCAGCAGCACGACAATGTCTCGCAAGCGACGTCACTTCCATACGCGGAAGCGAACTGGGTACGCCGACTTACGGGCAAACCCTCAGTACGAATGGGGGACAATCTCCTGGACCTTGCTTCTGCGAGGAACGCATGGGAACTTAAATTGGGTTTTGACAGCCACCTCAATCAGAGGTTAAGACTCTCTGCGCAAGCACTTACACTGTTCAGCGGTCAAGAACGTGGCTACAGCGCAATGCTTAAGCTCGACTATCGCTGGTAAGTCGGTCCTTCATTATTCCGATGAATTCAATCAGATAGTTGTTTCCAACCACAGCATCATGCCGCTTTGGCTGCCAACTTGTTGAAGTCGTTCACCCAATCCTGCAGGGTTTGTATGAAGTAGTTCTTTTGCTTGGGCGTCGTCATGCGCATGATGCCCGCCACCATACGCGCATTCGCCGTGTTCGATTGTTCAAAGAAAGCTTGATGCTGCTGATTGCCATACCTATCCACGGTGGCAGCAACATACTTTTTCAGCATCGCGACAGCGGCTTCCTTCCCGGGTTTCTCGACATGTATTTTCTTCAGCACATCAATCAATGCACGTTGTCTGTTGAGGCGCTCCGCCATTAGCAATTCATTGTTCAATGGACGTGCATCGGACAGCGTCCGGATGCTGGCTTCCTGTTCACGGCTGAAACCACCGAACCAGTACTGCGCTTGTTGCAATGCCTTGCGATAGCGGAATTCCTGCCGCTCTTCTGTCGTACCAACAAGATATTCCTTGCGGAATTTGTCGTTTGATTTGGCAAATTTCTTTTCGATGTTGGCGATCTGTTCCGAGGTCAGTGATAAGGCCAGGTCGGCAAAATCTGGAGTGGCCTTGTCGGCTATCTCCAGCACTTGCGTAGTGGCATCCCGGTAATCACCCATAAGGTCGACCGGTGTCACCGCAGCAAAATCCCTGTGCCGCATCCGGTCTATCAGGCGCACATATTCCTTCAATTGGGTCTGACGGTGCCAGACAAAGACCTTGTCTATCCGCTCCTTGACCCATTGCTTCTGCGAACTGTCGAAATCGACATAACTATCCAGCCACCAATACGAAATCGTTTCACCATTGCTATAACCGAGACGCGCCGCACTGCAGGCGAGCAACAGTGAAGCCATCACTAGGATGGCTACTCTTTTTGCAAAATGTCGCAGGGGACGCGTGATAAAATTTTGCATTCTTTTAACTGGCTTCCTATGAATATCGTCATTCTTGCTGCAGGTATGGGAAAGCGCATGCAATCCGCGCTACCGAAAGTGCTACATCCGTTGGCGGGCAAGCCTTTGCTCTCCCATGTGATCGATACTGCACGGCAATTATCACCAACACGTTTATGCGTTATCTACGGCCACGGCGGTGAACAAGTACCGCAATTGCTGCAAGCCAAGGATTTGTCATTTGCCAAACAGGAACCTCAACTGGGTACCGGCCATGCCGTAATGCAGGCAGTGCCCCAGTTAGATGATCATACGCCGACGCTGATTTTGTATGGCGACGTGCCTTTGACTACTGCAGCTTCACTGCAGCGCTTGTTGGACAGCGCGGGTACGGATAAGTTGGGAATTTTGACCGTGAACCTCGGCAACCCGACCGGCTATGGTCGCATCGTCCGCGAAAACGGTGCCATCACACGCATAGTTGAGCAAAAAGACGCTCAACCCGCCGAATTGGAAATCAATGAAATCAATACCGGCATCATGGTTGCGCCTACTGCTGCACTCAAGCAATGGCTGGCCAAGTTGTCCAACAACAATGCCCAAGGCGAGTACTACCTGACAGATATCGTCGCCAGCGCGGTCGCTGATGGCGTGCCGGTTGTTTCCGCACAGCCAGATCACGAATGGGAAACCCACGGCGTCAACAGCAAGGTGCAACTGGCTGAGCTGGAACGCATCCATCAACGCAATCTGGCGCATGCATTACTGGAACAGGGCGTCACGCTGGCGGATCCGGCACGCATAGACATACGCGGCACGCTCACCTGTGGACGCGACGTGACGATCGATGTCGGCTGCGTATTTGAAGGCAACGTCAGCCTCGCCGACGGCGTGCGTATCGATGCCAACTGCGTGATCCACAATTCAACGATAGGTGTGCGCAGCCATGTGCGTCCTTACAGCCATTTTGAAAACGCGGTGGTAGGAGCTGAATGCGTCATCGGACCCTACGCGCGCCTGCGCCCAGGGACCGTACTCGCAGAAGACGTGCACATCGGGAATTTTGTTGAAGTAAAGAACAGCGACATCGCCGCACACAGCAAAGCCAATCATTTGACCTATGTCGGCGATTCGACCGTGGGTTCACGCGTCAACATCGGCGCCGGCACGATTACCTGCAACTATGATGGCGTGAATAAATCGCGCACCATCATAGAAGATGACGTCTTCGTCGGTAGCGCTACGCAATTAATCGCACCGATACGCGTCGGCAAAGGCGCTACGCTGGGAGCGGGCACCACCCTGACCAAGGATGCGCCAGCTGACAAGCTGACCGTTTCACGCGCAAAACAAATCACTGTCGACAACTGGCAACGCCCGGTCAAGATCAAGAAGTAAGTTCAAGCATCAAAAATCGGACCTTGGGTCCGATTTTTTTATTGTGCTATACGACTTTGACAAGGGCATGCCGTTTGCCAAAATAAAATTGCACCACGATTGCGCCGGCAGAGAGCAATCCGCCAACCAGGCAGACACCGGGCCACTGCCAGTGGCTCCAGGCTATATTGCCCACCACTGAACCGATACCGCCACCAACGAAACGCGTGACGTTATAAACAGTGTTCAAACGTCCCAATGCTTCGCTTTTCAGTGCGAAATTACGCGTCATATTGGATACATGACCCGCTTGCATGCCGAGGTCCAGCAGGACCACACCGGCGGCCAGGCCGAGCAACGAATAACCAATTGCAGCGAAGGCGATATACGCGATAAGAAATGCGATGCTGCTTAACATCACTGTGAGCCTCGGGCTTTTTCTATCGGAGAGCTTACCTGCATAGGGAGCCGCCATTGCACCCACCACGCCAATGACGCCGAACATCCCCGCAACATCACTGCCATATGCTTGCGGCAAGCTGTGAACATGGAATGCCAGTGTGGTCCA
>JBEBUE010000120.1:0-7613 GCA_040393485.1 Herminiimonas sp. | reverse complement strand
GATTGTTCTTTTGCAGGCGTCGCGCAACTTCTGCCGAACTACCGTAAGTACGCAATACAGGCGGCTCTTGTAATTCATCCAGCCAGTTAGCAAAGCGCGCAGGCGCGTCGCTCGCTTGCGTTGCCGGCATACCAAAGCCTTCGAGCAAAACCAGGTGCGCTATCCGCTGCGGACGCACGCCCGCATAAATGCCGGCGACGTTGGCACCCAGGCTATGACCGAGCAAATTGACCGGCCGCTCTGGAGAATAATGTTGCAGGATAGCGTCGAGATCAGCCAGATAATCGGGAAACCAATAATTACCCACTGCGTGATCTGTCAGTCCAAAACCGCGCCAATCCGGTGCAATCACATGCCAGTCACCTTGCAGATGATCGACCAGGAATTGAAAGGAAGCCGATACATCCATCCAGCCATGCAGCATGAATAAGACAGGCGCATCCGGCTCGCCCCAATGCCGTATGTGGTATTGCAGACCACGGATAGTGACCCATTCGGAGCGCGAAGACTTCATGCTGATTAATTTAAAAACGTGAATAAAAATAGTGAGCCAAAGAAGCTCGAGATCACAGGCAAGGACAACTAAGCATTTTACATTCCAGCCCGTCAGGTTCTGCCAGGCAAGCTGTAAACAAATAAAGCGCGCCGACAGCAGAACTGGCGGCGCGCTTTATGAGTGTTGGCTTACTTGCTGGTATTGTCTTTGGCAGCGTCCTGCATTTTCACGCCGACTTCTTCGACTTTCTTACCCGCAGCGTCGGTCATATTGGCAGCGCCCTGGGCGATGTCAGCCTTCGCCTTTTCAGCTTCGGCACCTACCTTGGCGGCAGCTTCATCGATCTTTTGTCCCGCGGCAGCAGCAGCCTGGTCTATCTTCTGGCCAGTCGTTTCCGCCGGGCCGCTCACTTCTTCTTTTTTCTGGCAGGCGGCCAGCCCTGCGATCAACACACTAGCTGCAAGTATTGAGAGTAGAGTTTTGCTTGAATTCATGATTTCCCCTTTTATGAAGTTACACGAAAAGATGTCTGCCACTAGGCTGTTAACGAGACATCCCTACGCATTGCGATTATCGATACGATAATCTTTGCATCAGACTAAGAACGTTGAATCAAGTTTCCATTTTATGCAGTAACAGGGTGTAACAAATGCAAACAATGGCAAACAACGGGTACAGCCAAAATCTAGCGTACTTCACCTTGCAACGCGTCCAGCTCAGATTCGCTGAAACCCGCCGCCCTGCGCGCTTCCAGATTGAAAGGTCCGCGCAAAACAGGTGCCTTGTAGTGTAAGGCCAAATCGGCGTAAGTTATCACCGGATCAAGCCCGCGTTCATCACACAGCACCTTATACCAGTGATTACCTATCGCCACATGACCGATCTCGTCGCGCAGAATAATGTCAAGGATCTCAGCCGCCGCCTGATCCCCCGCCTGAGCCAGCTTGGCCCGGGTCAAAGGCGTCGCATCCAGCCCGCGCGCTTCCAGCGTACGTGGCACCAGAGCCATGCGCGCCAATATGTCACCACTGGTCTTATCTGCCATCTCCCACATACTGTTGTGCGCAGGAAAGTCGCCGTAGCGATGCCCCAGAACCTGCAGGTGCGCGGCCAGCAATGAAAAATGCAAGGCTTCCTCAGCCGCCACCTGCAACCAGTCCACGTAGTAAGCCGTCGGCATACCGCCAAAACGCCAGATTGCGTCCAGCGCCAGGTTGATTGCATTGAACTCGATATGCGTAAGGGCATGGATTAGTGCCGCCCGCCCCTCGGTGGTCCGCATCGAGCGGTGTTTGACAAACTTGGGCGAAATCAGCTCAGGCAAAGCCGGGCGCCCCGGAATCGCTACCTGCGTCTGCAAAGCAGCGTCGTTATCCAGGCTGAGCTGCCGGGCATGCCAGGATTTTGCCAGTCCCATCACGCCTTCTGCCTTGGCAGCGGCATCTGTCTGCCCGGCCCAATACAAGGCCAGCTGGCGCAATTCTTGGGTGGCGCCGGATGCAGATTCGAAGATATTCATGTGAGTAACGTAAAATAGCGCTTTTAACGGATTGCGCAGCCAGTTCTGACGCGCTCATTCATCCTGTTGCGGGACTTCCAATTCGGAAATCCGTCCCCATTTGAGGAGATTGATCCGGCGACCAGACTTGCCGCCCGGGCATCAGACATAATCACAGCCGTACCAGCCCTCACCGGTATGTGCCCAAACCTTACTATTTTACTGACAACATGGCCATCTACCAATTAGGCGAACACACGCCGGACATTGCCGCCAGCGCTTATGTGACGGATACCGCCACGGTGGTCGGACGCGTCACTATCAAAGACAATTCCAGCGTCTGGTTCCAGGTTGCCATACGGGGTGACAACGAAGACATCACCATCGGCCGTAACTGCAATCTGCAGGAAGGCGCCGTGCTGCACGCAGATCCCGGCTACCCACTGACACTGGCAGACAATGTCAGCGTCGGCCATCAGGCGATGATACATGGCTGCAGCATAGGCGAAGGCTCCTTGATCGGCATCCAGGCCATCATCCTGAATGGCGCCAAAATCGGCAAAAATTGCCTGGTCGGAGCTGGCGCACTGATTACCGAAGGCAAGGAATTCCCGGATAACTCGCTGATCCTGGGCGCGCCCGCTCGAGCCATACGCACATTGAACGAGGCGGACATCGCCAACTTGCAGCGCATTGCAAACAGCTATGTCGAACGTGCGCGCGAATTTAAAGATAAATTGAAACGGATAGGATAAGCATGACCGATACACTACAAAAATTCATGTTTGAAAACACCGCGGTACGCGGTGAACTGGTGGATGTTTCCGAGACATGGAAGCATGTACAGGCACGACGTGAATATCCGGCAGCAGTGCAAACCATACTGGGTGAGATGCTGTCCGCTGCTGCCCTCCTGTCCGCCAATCTGAAATTCAACGGTGCCATCGTGATGCAAATCCACGGTGACGGTCCCTTGCGCTTGCTGGTGGTCGAATGCGACTCCGAACTGAATATGCGCGCCACCGCCAAACTGGCAGAAGGCGAAGTCATCAGCGATGGCGCGACTTTGTCGCAGCTGGTCAACCTCAAAGGCGGCGGCCGCTTTGTCATCACCCTGGACCCGAAAGACAAATTACCAGGCCAGCAGGCCTATCAGGGCATCGTACCACTGGATGGCGAGTCGGTCGCGACCGTCATCGAAAATTACATGATGCGTTCGGAACAGCTGGATACCCGCCTGTGGCTGGCAGCGGACGCGCAAGTATCGCGCGGACTGCTGCTGCAGAAATTGCCGGGCGAAGGCGGCATCAAGTCGGCCAGCGGTGAAGAGATGGAACCATGGGATCGTTCAGTGATGCTGGCGTCTACCCTGCGTACCGAAGAATTGTTATCGACGGATATAGAAACCGTCATGCGTCGCCTGTTCTGGGAAGAAGACATCCGTATTTTCGATCCGAAACATCCGCAATTCCTGTGCACCTGCACCCGTGAAAAAGTCGGCTCCATGCTGAAAATGCTAGGCCAGGCGGAAGTGGATTCAGCTCTTGAAGAAATGGGAAAACTGGCGATCGACTGCGACTTCTGCGGCCAGCATTATGAATTCGATCCGGTCGATTGCGCGCAACTGTTCGTGACTGAAGCGCCGATAGAAACCCTGATTCCGGCCAGCCCGGTCAAGCACTAAGACGAAAAAAATGATGCCTGTCATACGACAGGCATCATTTAGCGTTTTTCTTTGGGTTCTACGACAGGCGGAGGAATCGAAACGAAGTTGGACTTCTTGTTAGGATCAAGAATCTGCACGAAAACTTCGTTTTCCTTGATCATGCCCAGCTCGTAACGGGCGCGTTCTTCCACTGCGCCGGTACCTTCCTTCAAATCCTGTACTTCAGAATTCAGCTTGGCGTTACGCGCCTTGAGCTCGTCATTCTTTTTTTGTGCTGCAACGACCTGGTGATCGAGGTCCCACACGCGCAGCCAGCCGCCCTTCCCCAGCCAGAGCGGAAATTGGATCAGCACAACGAGTGCTGCGAGGCAAAGAATGATGAGACGCATCGGACATCTACAAGGAAATTCCGGTCATCCAGCAAAGCTGCATGACCGGATAAGGCTTACTTCAAATTGTAGAATGCACCGCGGCCTGGATAGCTCGCGATATCACCCAAATCTTCTTCTATGCGCAGCAATTGGTTGTACTTCGCCATACGATCCGAACGCGACATCGAACCGGTTTTGATTTGCAGCGAATTGGTACCAACTGCGATATCTGCAATGGTCGAATCTTCGGTTTCGCCCGAACGATGCGAGATCACAGCAGTGTAACCGGCACGTTTCGCCATTTCAATCGCAGCGAAAGTTTCGGTCAATGTACCGATCTGGTTAATCTTGATCAGGATAGAGTTAGCGATGTTTTTCTGGATGCCTTCACGCAGGATCTTGGTATTGGTCACGAACAAATCGTCGCCAACCAATTGCACTTTTTTACCCAATGCGTTGGTCAGTGTTGCCCAGCCGTCCCAATCGTTTTCAGCCATGCCGTCTTCGATCGAGATGATAGGGTATTTGTCGCACCAGGTACCCAGTAAATTGGTGAAGTCAGCGCTCGACAGGGTCATGCCTTCGCCGGACAACTGATATTTGCCATCCTTGTAGAATTCGCTGGCTGCGCAATCCAGGCCCAACGCGATTTGCGTACCTGGCTCGTAACCGGCTTGTTCGATTGCCTGCAGGATCAGTTTGATCGCTGCTTCGTGGTTTTCGACCGAAGGAGCGAAGCCGCCTTCATCGCCGACCGATGTAGGCAAGCCTTTGTCATTGATGATTTTCTTCAGGGTGTGGAACACTTCCGCACCGTAACGGATGGCTTCACGGAAGCTAGGCGCACCGACTGGAATAATCATGAATTCTTGCAAATCCAGATTGTTGTTTGCGTGTGCACCGCCGTTGATGACGTTCATCATAGGCACAGGCATTTGCATCGCACCGGAACCGCCGAAGTAGCGATACAGTGGCAGGCCGGACTCTTCAGCCGCTGCTTTCGCAACCGCCATCGAAACTGCCAGCGTTGCATTTGCGCCGAGGCGCGATTTGCTTTCAGTACCGTCGAGGTCGATCAGGGTACGGTCGAGGAAAGCCTGTTCATTGGCGTCCAGGCCCATGATCGCTTCCGAGATTTCGGTATTGATGTTCTCGCATGCCTTCAACACACCTTTGCCGAAGTAACGGCTCTTGTCGCCATCGCGCAATTCGATTGCTTCGCGCGAACCGGTCGACGCGCCGGACGGTACGGCCGCACGGCCCATGACACCGGATTCCAGCAAGACATCGCATTCGACGGTCGGATTGCCGCGTGAATCAATTACTTCGCGACCAATGATGTCAACAATTGCACTCATCTAATTCTCCTAAATTACAAATTCTTTTAAGTTTGTATGTATGAATATGGAAGCTGCTTCGATACTCGTTACCGGGTTTATATCCCTTTTACTTCTTGGCCTGCCCTGCATGCTTATGTGCCAGTGCCGCCTTGATGAACGAGGTGAACAACGGGTGTCCGTCACGCGGGGTTGACTTGAACTCAGGGTGATACTGCACGCCGACGTACCAAGGATGCGCGGCACGCGGCAATTCCATGATTTCACACAGGGACTCGGTTGGAGTACGTGCCGAAACGATCAGGCCTGCATCTTCAACGCGACCAAGATAATGATTATTTGCTTCATAGCGATGACGATGACGCTCGGTCACTTCATTGCCATAGATTTCTGCTGCCAGCGTACCCGGCTTGACCGCACATGTTTGCGCACCCAGGCGCATGGTGCCGCCCAGATCGGAATTGGCATCACGACGCTCAACCTTACCGTCATGGTTTTGCCATTCATTGATCAGTGCCACGACTGGTTGCTCGGTATCCGGATCGAACTCGGTCGAGTTCGCCTTGGTCAGGCCAGCCATACTGCGCGCATATTCAATCAATGCGACCTGCATGCCGAGGCAGATACCAAGGTAAGGGATTTTGTTTTCACGGGCGAAACGGGCCGAAGCAATCTTGCCTTCCACACCGCGCTTGCCGAAACCGCCAGGCACCAGGATCGCGTCGTACTTGGCCAGGCATTGCGGGCCGTTTACTTCAATTTCTTCCGAATCCAGGTATTCGATATTGACGCGGCTTTCGGTATGGATACCAGCATGACGCAATGCCTCCGTCAGCGATTTGTACGACTCGGTCAGGTCGACGTATTTGCCGACCATACCGATAGTGATGCTGTCTTTCGGGTTTTCCAGTGTATGGACCAGCTTGGTCCATACCGACAGATCAGCTGGCTTCGGTGTCAGGGCGAGTTTTTCGCAGACGATACGATCCAGGCCCTGGTCGTGCAACATTTGTGGGATCTTGTAAATCGTGTCTGCATCCCAGACCGAGATGACGGCATCTTCCTGCACATTCGAGAACAGCGAAATCTTCGCGCGCTCATCGTCTGGAATCTGGCGATCCGCACGGCACAGCAAGGCATCTGGCGAAATACCGATTTCACGCAGTTTTTGCACGCTATGCTGGGTCGGCTTGGTTTTCAGTTCACCGGCAGAGGCCAGGTAAGGAACCAGAGTCAGGTGCACGAATGCGGCGGCATTACGACCAGCACGCAAGCTCAGTTGACGCGCTGCTTCGAGGAACGGCAGCGATTCGATATCGCCGACGGTGCCGCCGATTTCCACCAGAGCAACATCAAAACCTTCAGCGCCACGATGAATGTAATCCTGGATCTCGTTGGTGATGTGCGGAATAACCTGCACGGTCTTGCCCAGATACTCACCGCGACGCTCCTTGCGGATCACGGATTCATATATCTGGCCAGTCGTGAAGTTATTCACCTTGCGCATCTTGGCAGTGATGAAACGTTCATAGTGACCGAGATCGAGATCGGTCTCGGCGACGTCTTCGGTTACAAAGACTTCGCCGTGCTGGAACGGACTCATCGTGCCTGGATCAACGTTGATATACGGATCGAGCTTGAGAAGAGTGACTTTGAGGCCGCGCGATTCGAGGATCGCAGCGAGAGAGGCGGCGGCTATCCCTTTACCCAGGGAAGACACAACGCCGCCAGTGACGAATACAAACTTGGTCATTACAGAAGGTGCCGAATGGCACATGCGGGAAATTCAAATTATACCGCAAACCCACCTGGTTCTCCGAGGTTTTCAGATGAATTTAAAGCGGACGAAACAAATTCCCCGGTTTCAATCCGCCCACGCACGGGCTTGCACCGGCAAAACCTTATGGCACAAGGCTTTCGGCAAAAAGCAAACCGACAGTACAAAAATCACAACGCTAGCTGAAGTAAGCCTCAACGCCCGTACCAATAGCGAGCGTGCTCGCTGCGATAGTCACTTACATGCATCTGCTGGCCAAAACGCAGGCTGATAGCGCCGGTATCATCGCTACGCAAGCGTGATATACCCAGCGCGCCATAACGATCATAGACTTCCTGCTTCGGATGGCGGTAACGATTGCGATAACCGACCTGAAACAGCGCGTATTGCGGGTCAACGGCGCGCAGGAATGACACTGTCGACGAGGTACCGCTGCCATGGTGCGGTGCCAGCAATATATCGGCACGC